>CAZZCQ010000159.1:0-3735 GCA_964652285.1 uncultured Tissierella sp. | reverse complement strand
ATGGGTAATGGGGCTATTGATATTTTTAATGAAAAAGATATAGAAGTTATAGTTGGTGCAAGTGGGAATTCTAAAACAGCAGTAGAAAATTATTTAAAAGGTTCCTTAAAGTCAACAGGTTCAGTTTGTCATGAACATAAGCATCATGATGAGTGCGAAGAATAGAGTACTAGATTAGAAGCAGCTAGACAGTTATAATCGATAAAAAATAAGCTATGAACTCTTTTAATGGAGCTCATAGCCTTGTTTTGTTACTAACCTCACTAATCTGGATTAAATAGATATTTCATTATATCTCTTCTTGAGATAATGCCAATCATATTTTTCCCATCATCCACTACGGGGATTCTCTTAATCTTTTCCTTGACCATCAAAGTGGCGATTTCTTCAATATTCACATCTTCTGTAGTTGTGATTACATCTTTGGTCATCATATCCTTAACCAAATATCCCATGTGAGTATTTACTCTGTCGATAAATTTCTTTTTGCTTTCAAGAGGGAGAACTCCTCCCAATATCTCAATAGATGAAGGACCACTTATCTTGGCGATTCTTCTTATAAGATCACCTTCTGTTATTATTCCTTTTATTCTATTATTTTCATCCACAACTGGCAAACCACTAAGATTCTTATCAATTAAAATTTTAGCCGCTACTTCAACAGTATCATTTTCTTTAACCGTGACCACTTCCTTGGTCATTATATCTATGACTTTCATCAACATTACCTCCTCACAATCTCTTATATTATTATTACCCTTTATTGGTGATTATAAAAGGCGGCTCTAGTTTGCTTAGCCTTCAGGAGTCTATATTTTAAATACTATATTTATGGGTAATATTAGATGGTGGATAGTAATGATTAAAATCTACTAAATATAAATTATGGAGGTAAACATGAAGCGTGAGATTAAAGAAAAGGTTACCGGATTTAGAACAAAGGATGGTGCAGGTGTTAGTCTTGTGAGGGTTTTAGGCCACAATACTATTGAATCATATGACCCTATACTTATGTTAGACTCATTTGATAGTGTCAATCCTGCAGAATATAGAGCTGGATTTCCCATGCATCCACATAGGGGTATAGAGACTATAAGCCTTATATCTAGGGGCAAGATGAAGCATAAAGATAGCTTAGGAAATGAAGATACTATTTCTGATGGCGAGGTACAATGGATGACTGCTGGTTCAGGTATTATGCATGAGGAGACATTACCTGATTCTGAGAGGCTCCTAGGAGTCCAGCTATGGTTGAATATGCCAGCTAAGGACAAGATGTCACCACCTGAATACAAGAGTATTAAGAAGGATGAAATAGAGGATATACCCATCAAAGGTGGAATCCTACGACTTATTAGTGGTAGCTATAAGGAGCATAATGGTTTTATGGGTAAATATTCTCCACTTGATTACTATCATATATTATTAGATTCAAATAACAAGTTTACTATTGACATGGAAGAGGAAAAATCAGTATTGGTCTTCTTATTATTGGGTGATGCTAAGGTGGCTGATGAAGTTGTCATGGAAAAGACTGCTGTTAAACTAACTGAAGGTACTTTCCTTGATATTGAGTCACTTGGTGAGCCTATTCAAATTTTATTTATTAGCTCGGACAGACTTGATGAACCTGTTTCATGGGGTGGACCTATTGTTATGAATACCAGAGAAGAATTGGACTTAGCATTTAAGGAATTAAGAGCAGGAATCTTCATAAAGGATGATATGAAATACTAAGAGTAAAGTGGTTGAGAGATGATTGACTTTGATATAGGTTGAGTTCATAGAAAAAGATATATACCTTTTCTATGAAAAAAACCACATCGTTTGATGTGGTTAGAAGATTTTTCTTCCAGAATGAAATTTGTTTACCCAATAGCTGTCATCCAAGGCGTCTATCCTAACACCTCTTGAAGATGAGGAATGGATAAATTGTCCATTGCCTATATAGATACCTGCGTGGCTTGGCCCTGATTTGTAAGTATTTTTAAAGATTACCAAATCCCCAACTTGGAGCTCTGACTTACTTAATACTGTACCAATTTTAGCTTGCGCATTTGTTGTCCGTGGAAGACTTATATTATATTGATTGTATACATATTGTGTGTAACCAGTGCAATCAAATCCATTAGGAGTGCTGCCCCCACCTCTATATCTTACTCCAATATATTTTTTAGCAGTGGATACGATTTGGTCTCCTAATGTTTGCCTGCCTAGATTACTTCTATTTGGCATTGAGATTCTTAAACCCTTGCGTATCAATAGTCTGTTGAGAGAGTCAATGGTTTGAGGTCCCGCTGAACCATCTACTTCTAAGCCTAGATTTTCTTGGAATTTTTTCACAGCTTCTTCGGTTTGTTTACCAAAGTAATTAGTGGTGTTCTCAATTTTTAGATAACCAAGAGCTTTTAATACTTCTTGTAATGCATTGACATCTAAGCCTGAATAACCAAATTTAAGACTTCTATCTATTATTAACTTGTATTTGTCTGGATCATCATTGTTTTCTTCTTCAATCTCTGATTGAATAACTTCTTCTGTTTCCATTTCATCTGTAGTATTCATTATACTTCTCATTGTTTCATATGTATTGGAATCAAATATACCATTTGGTTCTAATTCTAAAGAGTTTTGGAAGGCAATAATAGCTTCTTCTGTATAATCTCCATAGTATGTAGTTAGACCATCATACTTAAAGTAGCCTAAATCAGTTAGATTCTGTTGAAGTGTCTTGACATCATTATGGGTCATTCCCTTTTTGAGAATTTGGTCGCCTAATTCTGCGTATATTTGTGTCGATCCTAAACATATTGCACCTACAATTAAGGCTGTTACAGTGTTTCTAAAATACCTTATTTTTAACACTATAAAACTCCTCTCTCTTGGAATAAATACTTGTCCACTTCAGTATATAATAAAAGCAAAATAAAATAAAGACATTTTTGTAACTTTTTTGTAAACATTTACTCTTTATCTTTCCAAACTGCTGAAATAATATGTATTAGGATACTTAGAAATTTTACATATAAAAACAATTTTGATTAATTACACTATATTATATATATATGCTATGAAGATATAAGGAGTGAATTTCATAAATGTAAAGATATATACTTTTCCTAATATTCCCTTTTATACTAGTCTATGTTTGTGGTATAATTTCCATAAGAGGAGTGAATGAAGAGTGAAAAGATTAGCAAAAAATGGAATATACATTGTTTTACTTGTAGTTATATTATTCAGCCAAACATTGAGTGGATTTTCTTATGCAGCCCAATCTTTTAGATTGGTTGTAGATGGCAAAGAGATTACTTCAGAACCTAGACCTGTAATTGAGAATGATAGGACCTTGGTACCTATTCGTTTTGCATTAGAAGAATTAGGTGCTGAGTTTGATTGGTCTCCTAAAAATGGTAAGGTCGAAACTGTAACAATAACTAAGGATGATATCTCTGTTGATTTAAGAATTGGTAGTCAATTGGTATCCTATGAAAAGGGCGGGAAACATCATATAATTTCAGATGTTGCCCCTAAAATTATTGATGATGTAACCTTTGTACCAATTCGTCTTATTAGTAATATCTTTGGTATCCATATTGATTGGGACAATAATACTAGAACGGTGATCATTGATTCAGGTTTTCCTGCATCTGTAGAGCCTTTCTATCCTTTGGAGATTGCATCAGTGAAAGATGGACAAACTATCAATGGCAAGACTACATTGAAGACAAATTT
>CAZZCQ010000158.1:0-3763 GCA_964652285.1 uncultured Tissierella sp. | reverse complement strand
CCTATATCCACCATTTGAGAGGGTTGCTATATAGTTTGCCATTTGAATTGGCGTATATGCATTTACACCCTGTCCTATAGTCACATTTAGTGTATCAGAAATATTCCAGCTACCAAAGTTAATATAGGTATATTTTATCTTATCCGCTAAACCTTCCCTTTCACCAGGCAATCTTAATTCTGGTTCGATTCCTAAATCATCTAATCTTCTAATTACTTCTGCTCTAGTCAATGGATCTTCATACTCTATCCAACTTGTAATTTCCTCAATGGCTTCTTCTTTGTATTTTTCGTCATAATCAAAATCCATTTTAAAATACTTATCAATATTTTTACTAAGATAGGATTTAAGTAAGGCTTTTGTATTGATTACCTTTCTTTGTGGATCTGGCACTCCACCAGAAACTTCAGAAGGAATATTTATTTCAATACCAGTTTTATCGTTCAGCCCTAGTTTTTTTGCTACCTCTACAATGTCTTCAATATTTACCTTTACTGGAATTTTTGTTCCTGTTTTCTGATTTTCACCTAATGCCAATGTATAAAAATAATAATTACATGAGTCCCTAATAGCTTCATACATATTAACAAGTCCATGAGTACGACCCGTATTAGTCCAAATTAAACATCTAAACTGATCACTTCCAATATCAACTCTACCCATATCTCTTATTTCATAAGTTGGAGAAAGCCCCTTTTCTAAAGCTGCCAATCCGACAACCATCTTATATGCAGAACCTGGTTGAATAGCAGTTTGAGTTACTATATTATACAAAGGTCTAGGTGCTAATTGATCATTTTCATCCTCAGGAAAGAGACTTTCCCAATCTGCATTTGATATTCCAGTAGAGAAGAGATTCGGATCGTATGATGGATAACTGACACTAGCCAAAACCTCCCCTGTCTTAACATCAATAGCTACTACTGCACCTGAATTAGCTATATAAGGTCTGCCAAGCCTATTGTGTATGCCAAATGGATAATCTCCCCATTGGCTTTGATATGTGCCTCCTTTACTCAACTGGTCCAATGTATGAGCAAGTACTTCTTCTGCCAGCTGTTGAAGCTTCAAGTCCATTGATATATATACAGTATTTCCAGGGATTGGTTTTACTTCATCCAAGATAGCTGTTGTATTTCCCAATGCATCCACCTCTATAGTTTTAGTTCCATTTATCCCTTTTAGCTCTTGCTCAAAGCTTTCCTCTACACCAGTTTTCCCTATAAGTGCATTTGGTGAATACTTTAGTTCTTGCACATATTTTTGAATCTCATCAGATTGACTAATCTTCCCAAGATATCCTAATATATGAGCTGCTGATATGCCTTCAGGATAGTACCTAACAGGCTCTATGGAAATCCCTATTCCTGGTACATCCACTAATATCTCTTCTATCTTTGCGACCGTATTATCCTTTATACCATAGGCGATATTTATCGGACTATATGCTAAATACCCTTGTTTTCTTAACTGATTATAGATAATTAACATCTTTTGCGCTTCATATTTGCTCAACTTATCATCTATACCATAGTTCTCTCTCAAAATTTCAAAAGCTTCTTCATTGCTACTAGCTTCAGGAATATTATTACTCTCATAAAAATTATTCAAATTATTTATATCCACATATTGGAATTCATTTGCGATAGAGATTCTTGGATTTATTCCTTCATTGAGTAGGTGTGCTTGTATATGATATTTCATTGTGTCACTAGTAATAAAATCTGATAATACATCCGACTTTTCTCCGTATTGAACAAGTATATCTACTAGGTTCTCATCTCCAATATCTTCATCACCAATATATTTATATATTACAGATATTTCATCTTCGCCTAATTCAACCTCTATAGGTATGGATATATCTTTTTCTTTTATCATATCTATCAAAATCTGGCCTGGAACCAATACTTCTTCATCACTTAAGCTTATGCTCTTTTCTAAGAAACTCTTAATAGGTGCAGCCCTTACTATCTCATTTCCATCTAAGGTCTCCTCTTGATTCCCATCTTCCCCTTCATAATCAATATTAAGCTCTTCTATAACTACATCTTTTGCTACAATATTTACAAAATCATCCTTAGGGCTAGATTCTAATGTCACAGATGGGAATAAACTATTCAATGCTCTTTTTTGTGCTAAAAAATCATCTTTATGAGTAATCGCAACTTTTTCAATAATTATATTATCAGCTAAATCATTCTTAACCAAGATATCATATATCAAGTCTCTAGAAATTGAATGATCCAAGATCTTTCTTAATATTGTTTCATCTTCTTTGATATAATTCTCCAAAATTTCTTTAGGTGCTAAATCTAAATTAGAACTTAAATCATCTTCAAATACAAGTACCCCATCTGATATTTTTGTAATAAAAGGGAACTCAATCCCCTTATCAGATAGAGCATCTATGGCTTTATCTGCAGTTATAAAGGGAAAGTGTCCGGAATATTCTGTATGTAAATAATATGAATCCAATACATCTAAAATTAAATCATTGTCCATAATAATCTCAATAACTTTATCAGTGGGATCCAAAGTCTCAATTTGATAATCTTCTTCTGACTTATATTTGAATAGATTTAATTGTATGGGTATTTCATCTACATAGTTAACACCATCTTCTTCCAGCAATCTTATTAGCGTTAGAAAAGCTTGATTCCTTTCATCAGCACTCAACCTATTTAGTTCATCCTTTAATAATTGGACAGTAAAACTTGGTTCATTTCCAGCTAATAGTCTGCCATAACGATCTCTTATCTCGCCTCTAGGAGCAGTTGTATATACTTCCCTTAATCTTTTATTGTCAGATAAATCTCTATAGTAATCTCCTTGTGCTATCGTCAAAGTTGCAAGTTTTAAGGATAGTGCCAACATCAAAACTATCAATATAAACATAAGTATATTGTAACGATTTTTAATCTTATCAATAAGTCTCAACAATCTCACCTCTACCTTTTTCCAAATCTTAGGTTAGGTATAACAAAAATCTTAGAAAACAACTTATAAATCAATGCTGCAAATATCATATTATACAATATCTCTATTGAAAACACATTTTTTTTTATAATTTCTCCTTGAATGTCTCTTGACAAAAAAAACATGATTATGTAAGAAGAAAAGTTATAAAAAACAGTAAATATTGCTGAGGAGAATACCGGAATAATGATGTTTTCAATATTTAATAAATCTTGAATCAATCCAATAAGATATCCAATGAAAAATAAAATCAAAGCACTCATTCCAACTACTTGTCCGAAAATTATGTCTTGAATTAAACCAAGGGCCAGTCCAAAAAAACCACCATAATATTTCCCCTTTCTCAAGGCAACAATAATTACTAACACGAGCCCTGTATTAGGTGTGTGCCCAAATAAAGTAAGATAAGGAAGTATTGAACTCTGTAAAATAATATTAAACAGTAATATGAATAATAATGCAGTTATTGTCACTTAAATCAATCCCTAAATTAATCTTTTATTACAAATACCTTGTAGAGTTTTTTGAAATCGATAGCAGGTTTTACAATTACCTTTTTCATCAATTCCTCTTCTACTTCTTCTACCTCTCCCACTACACCAATGTATAGATCTTGATGAAAAACTTCTCCTAAGCCAGATGTATATATTTCATCACCTGGAACTATTTGAGCCTCACTATCAAATAGGTATCCCATTATTTCACCATCACCATTTCCAGAAAGCACACCACCGTCCTGCGTTCTTATGATTTTAAAGGCTATTCTACTTTGTTTATCGATTAT
>CAZZCQ010000157.1:0-3774 GCA_964652285.1 uncultured Tissierella sp. | reverse complement strand
ATCATTGGACTCGTTCATATCATCCAAGTTCTTATTTATTCTTATTAGATACTTTTTCAAATCTACTATTTCATTTTCAGACAAGCCTAAATAAAGATTGTTTAATACATTGAGTAGATTATCTTCATGAGTATCAATCATAGCCTGACCCTTATCAGTCAAAACTAATCTGTTATATCTCATATCTATTTTAAGAGGAACTTGCTCAATCAAATTAAATTCTATTAACCGTTTTACCATGCCACTCATAGCACCTTCAGTAAATTTCATTTCCTTAGCTAAATCTTTCTGATTTGCATCAGGATATTTTTCTATAAGCATCAAAAGGTGTAATTGACCAAAGGTCAAACCATAGTTATCAATCTTATGTTGCATAATCTGTTTAATTCCTTGGTGAATACCTCTAAGTTGCATGGCCACTTCTCTCTCAACCATCTTTTCCCTCCAAACATTATATTGTTTTTTTATCTTTTTTACTTATTTACTTAATACTTTAATGGTAAAGTAATTTTAATACAATACTTTAATACTAAACTAATTTCCTTTGATTGTCAATATTTTATCCCTATGAATTTTAACTAAAATAAAAAATGCCCTTATTAGGGCACTTTTAATCAAATATGTTACTCCTCTTCATTATCTTTTTCAATATCAGATTCTACTAGATAGCGTAATGCAAGCTCATATCCTTTAACACCTAAGCCGACAATCTGCCCTTCTATAATAGGAGCTAACACACTGGTATGACGAAATGGTTCTCTAGAATGGATATTACTTATATGGACCTCGATAACCCTATGATTGCAAGCTGTAATGGCGTCACGAATAGCATAAGAGTAAAAGGTGAATGCTGCAGGATTAAAGAAGATTCCATCGATTTTACCTCTAACTTCTTGAAGCTTGTCAACAATCTCTCCCTCATGGTTAGATTGGAAGAATTCGACTTCTACTCCATACTCCTTAGCAACTTCAGTAATTCTCTCCTCCAATTCCTCCATGGTCACCCTACCATATACTGGCTCACGCTTGCCTAAAAGGTTCATGTTAGATCCATTCAACATTAAATACTTCCTCATAATCATTCCTCCTATTCAAATTTATGTCTAACCCTTATATACCCCCTAAGCAAGAGATAAATCTGTCCACAAGCCGAAGGGTTTATCCACAGATTGTCTGTTCGTTATCCACATTTAAAGGCCAAATGTGGATAAGTCATGGATTAATTCATCTACACTTACTATTTTATTAATCCTATATCCACTTTTCCCAATAAATACAAGGCCTTCATCTGCTTTTCCTGTCACAGCATTAATTAAAGCAGTTGAAATACAATATGGAGACTTTGCTGGGCTACAAGGAGTTAGACAAGAGTAGCATTTTGTAATCTTCTCTTTTTGAATCCTAACCCTTTTTATGAAGGGGTTGATAATTGCTTGGCCTGGCATGCCTACTGGACTTAATATAAAGTCTATATCTTCTTTTTTAGCATTTAAATAGTTTTGCTTAAATTCATCTGATGCATCGCATTCATGAGTAGCTACAAATCTTGTGCCCATCTGTACACCACTGGCTCCTAATTTCAAGAATTTGGCTATATCATCCCTATCATATATGCCTCCCGCGGCAATAACAGGTATCTTCTTGCCAGCTGACTCTTCAAATGGTTGTATAGCTTTAATTACTTCTGAAATCAAATCTTCTAATTTTGGTCCATCTTCATCCTCTAATTCCTCGAAGGTATATCCAAGATGCCCTCCAGCTAAAGGGCCTTCTACAATTATCAAGTCAGGCAGATAATCATATCTTCTTAACCAGAGTTTAGTAATTAATATAGCTGCCTTAGCAGAAGATACTATTGGTACTATTTTAGTATCAGAACCTACAACTAATTTAGGTAAATCTTTTGGTAATCCAGCACCAGAAATTATCAAATCTATTTTTTCTTCTACTGCAACCTTTACCATATCTGCATAATTTTCAATTGCTACCATTAGGTTGACACCGATTATTCCCTTAGGGCTTAACTCTCTAGCCTTTCTTATCTCTTTGGACAGGGCTCTAAGGTTTGCTTCTTGAGTATTTCTATCAAAATCAGCTTCTCTAAATCCAATTTGAACTCCGGATATTACACCAATTCCACCTGCATTTGCTACAGCAGAAGCTAAGCTTGATAAAGACACCCCTATACCCATTCCACCTTGTATTATTGGAACAGATGTGCTTTTGTTTCCAATCTTTATTTGTGATAGCCTCATCTGGTCATCTCCTATTTTTATATTAAGACTACTATTGTATTGCAAACAGAAATTCACCTTCAGCTGCAATTTCATCACCTACATATGCTTTTCCTTGTCCTATACCTATTGTGCCTCTTAGTTTTACTATTTCTACTTCAATTTTAAGAGAGTCCCCAGGTTCTACTTTTCTTTTAAATCTAAATTTGTTAATTCCTGCAAAATATGGTATCTTACCCCTAAAATCTTCATGTGATAATAGTATCACTGCACCAACTTGTGCCATAGTCTCAATGATTATCACTCCAGGCATGACAGGCATTCCTGGGTAATGTCCTTGAAAATAATATTCATTAATGGTTACATTCTTGTAGCCCACTCCTTTAACACCTGGATCAAAAATATCCACCTTGTCAACAAATAGAAATGGATATCGATGGGGAATTAGCTCCATTATTGACTGATTCTTTAAAACTGTATTCATATCTTCACCTCCCTATAGGGTAATTAGAAATTTTGGTTGATTATTTTTAGCTAATATTATATACTTACGTTTAAGTTTCGCATAATATATTTATAGTAAAGCATCTAGATATATTTTGCAAATTCTTTTAGGAGGTGATATATGGAAAAGATAATCATAAGTTTTCATAGGATAATGGAGGTGATAAATTGAAAAACCTTTCCGTAGGTATTTCTGGTACTGGTAGCTATGTTCCCGAAAAGATTCTAACTAATGATGACCTTTCTCATATGGTAGATACTAGCAGTGAATGGATACTCTCTAGAACAGGGATAGAGGAAAGAAGGATTGCTTCTAAGGATACTGCAACTTCAGATTTATGTACCATAGCCGCTAAAAAAGCCTTAGATGATGCTAATCTAGAGCCAGAAGAAATTGACTTAATTATTGTAGCTACAGTAACTTCAGATTATGCTCTCCCTTCTACAGCTTGTCTTGTGCAGAAGAATATAGGCGCAAATAATGCAGCAGCATTTGATTTAAATGCAGGATGTACTGGCTTTGTCTATGGACTAACCACAGGCGCTAATTTTATAAAAGCAGGCATTTATGAAAGAGTACTTGTCATAGGTGGTGAAACTCTTTCTAAGATAGTAAACTGGAAAGATAGAAATACTTGCATCTTATTTGGTGATGGGGCTGGAGCTTGTATATTGGAAAAATGTGAAGAAGGATATGGAATTATCTCCTATGAATTGGGGGCAGATGGAAATAATGGTAGCTCTCTTATTCAACCAGGTGGTGGCTCTAGAGAACCAGCTAGTCTAAATAGTGTAGAGAATAATCTTCACTATATCCATATGGATGGAAAAGAAGTATTCAAATTTGCCGTTAGAGTTATGGAAAAGTCATCAATGACTGTATTGGAAAAAGCGAATATGAGTATAGACGATTTGGATTATCTAATACCACACCAAGCAAACATTCGTATTATAGAATCAGCCAGAAAAAAACTGAACTTAGTTGAAGAAAAGGTATATGTAAATCTAAATAAGTATGGAAATATGTCCTCTGCGT
>CAZZCQ010000156.1:0-3780 GCA_964652285.1 uncultured Tissierella sp. | reverse complement strand
AAAATAACTATTAAAATTGACTATTTGACTGAATAATGTTATAATTGTCATAATATTAACTAATAAATGCGGTGGTGAAAACAAAATGTCAAAACCTAATCAAGTTTCTATAACAGTTATTAGAAGATTGCCAATATATCATAGATATTTGGGCGATTTATTAAAGAAGGGGAATAGCCGAATTTCATCTCAGGAGCTGAGCAATCTTACAGGGTTTACAGCTTCACAAATAAGGCAGGATTTGAATAATTTCGGTGGCTTTGGGCAGCAAGGATATGGATACAATGTAGTAGAATTACATGATGAGATTGGTAAAATACTTGGGTTAGACAGAGAATACAAGGTTGTTGTTACTGGTGCCGGTAATCTTGGTCATGCGGTTAAGTCCTATAGAGGATTCAGAGATGCAGGATTTAATATTATTGCAGTTTTCGATAAAAACCCTGATAATCCAAGATATACAATGAGAAATATGGAAGTAAAGCATGCTGATGAACTTGAAGGTTTTCTTGCTGAAAATAAGATTGACATAGGTGTTATTACCACATCTAAGGATTATGCACAAGAAATAGCAGACATATATGTCAAAAATGGTATCAAGGCAATATGGAATTTTGCTACAATCGATTTAGCAGTACCTGAGGATGTAGCATTAGAGAGTGTAAGATTGAGTGAGAGCCTATACACATTATCGTATTTCCTAAAAAACAATGAAAAATAGTATGAAGAGGGTGGAGATAAAATCCCCCCTTTTGTTTTTATATAAGTATATTAATTTGATTGGAGTTATGTAATGATGAAACATAATATTATTGAAGAAAAGAATAAAGTGATATTGAAAGACATGCTTGATTTTGATCCTAAGCACATATTTGAATGTGGACAAGCCTTTAGATGGACATTAGAAGAGGACAAGAGCTATACTATTATTGCATTTGGGAAGGTATTAAATATAAAAAGGGAAGATAATGATATAATATTTTTAGGCACAAATATGGAAGATTTCAATAATATTTGGTATGTGGATGAATATCCAGCTCTACGTTGTTTCAATATGGAGGATTTTGAAAATATTTGGTTTAGATACTTTGACTTGGGCAGGGACTATGGACTGATAAAGAGAGAACTTTCAAAGGATTCAATTCTTGAAGAAGCTATAAGATTTGGACAAGGTCTTCGCATACTCAATCAAGAGCCTTTTGAAACTATAATATCCTTTATAATTTCAGCTAATAATCAAATACCCAGGATAAAAAGCTCAGTGGACCTGATTGCCAAAAACTATGGTAATAGGATTAATAATATTCATTATGGTTTTCCTAAAGTTGAGGTTCTCTCTAAAGCAGACCCCAATGATTTAAGAGAAACTTGCAGGGTAGGATATAGGGATGTTATGATAGTAGAAGCAAGCAAGATGATATTTAATGAGGCTATAAATCTTAATGAAATAGACAAGCTAAGTCGTGAAGATTCAAAGAAATTTTTAATGGATTTACCAGGGGTGGGACCAAAGGTAGCAGATTGTATACTTCTATTTGCCTTTGATAAGGATGATGCCTTCCCTGTAGATAGATGGGTCAAGAGAGTTATGGAGCATTTCTATATTCAGAAAGATATCAAAGAAAAAGAAATTGGTGCTTATGGTGATAAATTGTTTGGTAGTTTATCAGGATATGCGCAGCACTACCTTTTCTATTATGCTAGGGCATTAGGTATAGGGAAGTAGATGATTGAATTGTAAGGAATTTGTAACCCCTTTTTATATAATTTTGTTATTATTATATTAAAGGGCGTGAATATAGATGAGGATGATTAAAGGAGTTCTTATAGGAATAATCTTTACTTTTCTTATAATGAGTCCTTTTTTGTTTTTTAGAGAAGATGATGCTGAAGATTATTTGGATATCTTTATAAGGAAGGAAGGAATTAGAAGCTATTCCATTGGGAATATAAGTGGTGAAGAAAGCTATTTAGTTGGTCTAGCTGAAAACGACATCATTATCTATTCAATGGAAGAAGAAATAATAGAGATATTTAGGAAGGACTTTGAAGAGTATAATCCATGGAAGATAGCTGTGGGAGATGTGGATGGAGACGGAGTTGATGATATATCCATAGGGGTTTATAAGGAGAGCCCGCTTCATCCAGTAATGGCGAAAAGGCCCTTCATATATAACTATATCAACGGGGATTTAAAACCATTGTGGAGGGGTTCTAGATTATCTAAACCATTTACAGACTATGGTTTCATAGATATGGATGGTGATGGTATAGATGAACTGATGTCAATAGAGATACTATCTGATGATAGAAAAGTGATTAATACATATCAATGGAAGGGATTTGGTTTTGAAGGTTATATGGAAAGTGTAGATTTTGAAGATCTAAGGGACTTAAAAATTGAGGAAGATACAGCCTATGTTCAAGTTCAGGAAGGGAAGGATGATTATCTAGGAATGATAAAGCTAGATAATCAAAAACTAATAATAGAAAGGGTGGATTAAATTGAAAAAAAGAGTTTGTTGGCTTATCTGTCTTACATTGGTGATGGCTATGACTATATCAGCTTGTACCCCGCAAGATTTGGAGGATGATATTGATAAAATTGATAATGCTCAGGTCGATAATAATTTAGATGAGACTCCAAGTACAATAGAAAGATTCCAAGTGAAAAACATATATATTCCCTATGAGCCCACTTCTGTGATTGCACAAGTGGAACCCTATAGTGTAAATTCAGATCTATCTAATATTGAAAATCTAAACTTATTTGGTGAGTTTTCAAAGGAACAGATAGAATCGTTGGCTAAAAACAGCTTTGTGGTCAATCCATCTAAAGAAGAGCAGCTATTCTATATCTATGAGAACAATGAATATATGGATATACCTTCCTTTATAACTACAGATTCAGTGTTGCAGGTTTATCATATCTTCTACGATTATACACTTAGAACTTTGGAAAATGAAAGATTACTAGGTCTTATTGAAAAGCTGACTGAAAACATGCTAAGAAATTCCGTAGATATCTACAATCAACTAGAAGATGAATATATGAGGGAAATACAAGAGAAGAATATTGCCTTCTTTTCCACTGCGCAAATATTATTAGAGAATGAATTAATAGAAGGGGTACCAGAGGAAGCAAGAAAGATTGCTTATGAGGAGTTAGAGCTTATAAATGATGCCTCGGGATTTAGTCCATCCAGTTTATTTACCCCTTATGATTTGGATTATAGTCAATATACGGTGAGAGGTCATTATACCAGATCAGATGATTTAGCAAGGTATTTTAAAGCTATGATGTGGTATGGGCAAGGGCCATTTCCACTATATTATGGGGAGGATGAAGATAAAGAAAGAGATATCCAGCAAACCCTTCAGGCATTACTGATTACTTACAGCATATATGGTGACAAAGAAAGCTATGAAGCTTGGGAAATGGTATATGAGCCTACCAACTTCTTTGTAGGCAATTCAGATGATTTAGATATTTACCAATATGGAGATTTACTCTTTAAAGTATACGGAGATCAACCTGATTTAAATAAACTGAATGATGAAAATCAATTGGATGAATCTTATAAAGAAGCAGATAAATTACCTGAACCTAAGATTAAGGCTAAATATACTGCAGTAAACTATCCAACTGGCAAGCAATTTAGATTTATGGGACAGAGATATGTGCTTGATGCAGAGATAATACAGGAGTTAGTAGAGCCACTTATCAGACCTATACCATCTGGGCTAGATATCATGGCCGTTCTAGGATCCAAAAAGGCA
>CAZZCQ010000155.1:0-3804 GCA_964652285.1 uncultured Tissierella sp. | reverse complement strand
CAATACAAGATTTTTTAGGATTAAATGATAATGCACGAATGAATATACCAGGGATCTCAGGCAACAATTGGACTTGGAGAGTAATAAAAGGTCAATTATCAGATGACTTAGCTAATAGAATAAGGAATCTAACTAAAATGTTTTGGAGGTAAAGAATGAATAAAATTGACAAGATTAGGAGAAATCTTTATAAGTATGCTCTTACTAGCTTTGGGAAGGAACTAAAGAATTGCAACATTCAAGAAAAATACACAGTTGTAGCTGAATCCATAATGGAAGAAGTGCTCCCAGAATGGATGGAATCAATAGATTATTTTAAAGATAAAAGACAAGCCTTCTATTTTTCTGCAGAATATCTAATGGGTAGAGCATTGAGTAACAATCTAATCAACTTAGGCTATGTCGATGATGTAAAGCAATTATTAGAAGAAATAGGTATGAATTATAATGAAATTGAAGAATTAGAACCTGACGCAGCACTTGGAAATGGGGGATTAGGTAGATTGGCAGCTTGTTTTTTGGACTCCGCAGCTACTTTAAATCTACCTTTATCAGGATATGGTATTAGATATGAGTTTGGACTTTTTGAGCAAGGTTTTCAGGAGGGTTTCCAAGATGAAAAGACAGAAAACTGGCTTAAATATGGTGATCCATGGTCAATAAGAAAGGAATCAGAAAGTAAAGTGATACACTTCACTGATGGGGATATCAAGGCTGTTCCATATGATGCACCAATTATAGGATATGGAACAAAAACCATTAATACACTAAGACTTTGGAAGGCTGAACCATTTATACCATTCGATTTTGAAGAATTCAACAAACAAAACTATGATATGTCAGTAAAAGAAAAGAATGCAGCAGAAAACATCTCTAAGGTTCTATATCCAAATGATTCTAATAGAGAAGGTAAAAAGCTTAGACTAAAACAACAATATTTCTTTGTGTCTGCTTCAATTCAAGATTTAATAGAAAAGTATAAAAGTAAATATGATTCATTCGACAATTTTGCTGATTTGCATGTTATACAACTAAATGATACACATCCAGCTGTTGCTATACCAGAGTTTATGAGAATATTAACTACAGTAGAAGATGTTGAATGGAATAAAGCATGGAATATAACAACCCAAACATTTGCCTACACCAATCATACTATTTTACAAGAAGCACTAGAACAATGGGAAGTTGGATTATATCAAGAGTTATTACCAGAAGTCTATAGGATAATTGAAAAGATAAACCATCAATTGATAGAAGAGTTGCTAAACAAGGGTATACCGCGCAGAAATTTATATGCCTACGGGATTATTCATGATGGATGGATTAAGATGGCTTATTTATCAATCTATGGCTCTCATTCTATTAATGGTGTTGCAAGGCTTCATACAGAGATATTGAAAAATAGAGAGCTAAATAATTGGTATAGAGTGTATCCTGAAAAATTCAACAATAAAACCAATGGTATAACCCAAAGAAGATGGCTACTACTTTCAAACCCTGAATTATCAAAATTAATAACAGAACTCTTAGACTCTGATAATTGGATTACCGATTTAGACCAGCTTAAGAAACTTGAAAAGTATGCTGATGATGAGGATGTCTTGCATCGTTTTTTGGACATTAAGCAAGTCAAAAAGACACAATTAGCTCATTACATCAAAGAACATGAAGGAATCGAAATTGATCCAAATTCTATATTCGACATACAGATTAAAAGATTCCATGAATACAAGAGACAACTATTAAATGCATTTCAAATTTTGGATTTATACTTTAGGTTAAAGGATAATCCTGAAATGGATATAGTTCCCAGAACATTTATCTTTGGTGGAAAGGCTGCACCGGGTTATTATCGAGCTAAGACTGTTATTAAATTTATCAATGATATAGCAAAAGTGATTAACAATGATTCAGATATAAATGGCAAAATAAAAGTTGTTTTTGTAAAGAATTATAGAGTATCATACGCTGAGAAGATGTTTCCAGCAGCAGATTTATCAGAACAAATTTCGACTGCTGGTAAAGAAGCATCTGGTACAGGAAATATGAAATTTATGCTAAACGGTGCTCCCACAATTGGAACATATGATGGTGCCAATGTTGAAATAGTCGAAGAAGCTGGTGAAGAAAACAACTTCATCTTTGGCTTAAGAGTAGAGGATATAGAGAATCTAAGGGATACTTATAACCCTTTGGTTTACTACAATAGTGTTCCTGGACTAAAAAGAGTTGTAGATACTTTAATAGATGGTACTTTCGATATTAGAGCAAAGGATAGATACAAAGAGTTATATGATTCATTAATAAACGAAGCTCACTGGAATAAGCCTGATGAATATTTTCTAATGGCAGATTTTGATTCTTATCGGGAAGTTCAAAATCAAGTGGATAAGGCTTATAGGGATAGATTGACTTGGGCAAGAAAATCTTGGATGAATATTTCAAATGCTGGTAAATTTAGCTCTGATAGAACAATCAAAGATTATGCAAATGAAATCTGGAACATATAATTAAATAAGAACAATAGGAAAGTTGCTATTGAGGATATCGAAATTTTGTATTTTAGAGAAATATTTAATGAAAAAATTGGGTATAGATAAGGTAGATAATTATTAGATATCAAGCCAAGATCTGATCTAGTAATAGTGATAGACGATTGAGTTAATTTAAGAAACTTGGTTGACAGTTATACTCCGGGATGGTATGATAGACAAGGATGTGTGTTGCTTTAATTTGAACAATTATCAAAATAATTGTTAAAATATAAAACAAATATTATAGGAGGGGTTTTAGTGACAGAAGTAAAATTTAGAATTGAGAAGGACTCTATTGGGGAGAAGGAAATTCCAGCCGATGCGTATTATGGAATTAATGCTGCTAGAGGTGCAGAAAATTTTAATATCACTGGTAGAACCATTCATAAAGAGCTAATCATAGGCCTTGCAGAAGTAAAAAAAGCATGTGCAATATCAAACTTTGAAGCTGGTATAATGAAAGAAGATGTTAAAGATGCAATTGTGCAAGCTAGTGATGAGATAATTCAAGGTAAATTTCATGACCAATTTCCATGTGATCCAATACAAGGTGGAGCGGGTACTACAGCTAATATGAATGCAAACGAAGTTATTGCAAACAGAGCAAATGAAATTCTTGGTGGAGAATTAGGAGTTTATGATAAGGTAAATGCTAATGACCATGTAAACCAAGGACAATCAACAAATGATGCATTCCCTACAGCTGGTAAAATCGCAGCATTAAAACTAGGTGAAAGAACAGTCGGAGAATTAAGACAATTATATAATGCTCTACTAGAAAAATCCAAAGAATTTGACCATGTCATAAAAATGGGTAGAACACACTTACAAGATGCTGTGCCTATAAGATTAGGTCAAGAATTCCATTCATACAGCTCAGTAGTCAATAGACTGACTGATAATCTTGAAAATGCATTAGATCACTTAAGAGTTGTAAATATGGGTGCTTCAGCTGTAGGAACAGGTATAAATGTGGATACTGAGTACTTAAAGTTGATAGTTCCTAATCTTAATAAGGTTGTAGATTTAGATTTAGTTCAAACAGATGATTTGGTTGATGGAACTCAAAGCTTAGATGGCTTTGTATTAGTATCATCAGCACTCAAGGCTTTAGCAGTTAGTTTATCAAAGATGTCTAATGATATGAGATTGATGGCATCTGGTCCAAGATGTGGATTCTTTGAACTAAACTTACCAGAAAAACAAGCTGGCTCATCCATCATGCCAGGTAAAGTTAATCCAGTAATAGCGGAAGTTATGAGTCAAG
>CAZZCQ010000154.1:718-3822 GCA_964652285.1 uncultured Tissierella sp. | reverse complement strand
TCATAAACCCGGAACAAGACAGAGCTTGTTCCCTACAATCAACCCTCAGAGAATCTATATTTTTGTAGGGAACGACCACCGTGTCGTTCCGCTAATTTGTGTCGCATAAATCTACAAATGCAAAAGAATGCTTTAGCTTTTGGCTGATATTACCATTATTTCTTTTGGAAAAGCTTCTTCAAAAATCCTTGGTTATCATATTTTAATCTAGCAATCTCATCTTTCAATTTCACATTTTCATAAACTTTTTCTTTAACTTTCATTCTTAGCTTTGCATTTTCACAGATAAGTACATCATGTTCTTTAGAATTAATTTCTTGACGAAGGGCAATTATTTCATCCTTTAATGTTTCTACTAAATCTGTAGTATCATGTTGATTCTTCTCTAGATATTCACTAAGTTTCTCAAAGAATCTATTCTCGATAACTGAAGATATCTGCAATGCAATATCATCTGTATTCACTAAATCAGTTCCATTATTCATAATGGCTAAATCTGTGTCCTCATTAGAATAAATAGTTTGAGGTGAGTTTAGAATCATTTTAATCTGTTTATTTGAAAATTCCTTATCCTTTAGGTCCTTGATATATAGATAGAGTTCTACCTCTTTATAGGTGTAGTACCTATGATTAGAATCCTTTCTTGGTATTTCAAGTTCAAATTCTTTTTCATAATATCTAAGTACATGAGGAGCAAATCCAGTGATTTCAGATGTCTCCGATATCGAATATTCATATGTAAAGTCCAACAAAGTAACTCCCCCTCGTTAATCTCATACTCTAAATATTTCGATTGTGATTGGTCAAATTCCTTCATAGTATTTCAACTTTTTTCATACAAATACCTCTATATTTCAACAAAAAAACTAGGATCAGCCATGACCCTAGCTTGAATATTGTCAAATATTATCTATAAATCTTGGAACTCAGTGTTAAGAAATCCTAATAGTAGTTTTGTACAATTATTTATATCACTCTTTGAAGCCATTTCAACTGTTGAATGCACATATCGTGTTGGTATAGATATCACACCAGAAGGAACTCCTTCCTTGGTTAACTGGATAGCAGCTGAATCAGTTCCACCAAATTCAAGTACTTCCATTTGATAAGGAATATCATTTTCCTTAGCCACACTTATCAAAGTATCACGAATATATGGATTAGCAATTATATAGTTATCTTTTACTTTGATAGCAGCCCCTTTATTTAGCCCTACAGCAAACCTTTTAGCTTTAGGAGTATCACCATGAGAAGTCACATCTATTGCTATGCCTATCTCAGGATCTACCGAAAATGCTGCAGTCTTAGCTCCCCTTAAGCCTACCTCCTCCTGAACAGAAAATACAAAGTATAAATCATTTATTGGATTGACTATCTCCTTTATAGCTTCAATAGCAATAAAACATCCGACCCTATCATCTAAATAAGGGGTAAAGACAACATTTTCATTTTCAACGAAGTCCTGCTTATAAATACATATATCCCCTATCTTTACCTTTTCCTCAGCTTCTGCTTTAGTAAATGCTCCTATGTCGATATACATTTTATCTAATTTTACTTTAGATAGATCATCCACTGGTTCGCTGAAAATCACCCCTACAGTTCCATTTTCAAATACAATCTGTTGTCCATAGGAATATTCCGGTGATACACCACCAATGTTAGTAAATCTTAAAAAGCCTTCATCATCAATATCAATAACCATCATACCTATCTGATCCATATGGGCAGAAATCATAACTTTCTTGCCATTTCCCTTCTTGTGTGCAATAAGATTTCCCATAGTATCCACTCTTATATCATCAACATAGTCCTTTATTTCATTGCTAATGAATTCTCTAACTCTTGTTTCATTGCTGGATGGACCATATATTCCAACAAGTTTATCCAATAATTCACTATTGAAACTCATCATACCCCTCCTCATCTAAATATCTTAATACCGCTTTAACCAATCTTGAAGTGTTCTCAAAATCATCCATACTCATTATTGAAACAGGTGAATGAATATTTCTACATGGAACTGAAATTGTTGTAGTCAAAGAACCATCTCTTGATGTTTGAATACTACCCGAGTCATTACCACCCATTGCAGTTTTTCTATATTGATAAGGTATCTTATTCTTCTCTGCTATTTCAACAACCCTATCTCTAAGCTTGTGATCATATAAAGTCGTTCTATCTACTAGAGATATAGCAGGGCCCTTTCCCAGATAGGTTGGTACTAGATGGCTTTCTAACTTAGGTATGTCATAGCATAGAGTGCCTTCCAAAATTATTGATATATCAGGATTGACTTCATAAGCAGCAGGACCAGCTCCTACCAAACCCAATTCTTCCATGACTGTAAATACCGCATAAAAGCTAACATTCTCACTACTCTTTATTAAATCTATTAGAATGGCACATCCAACCCTGTTGTCCAAAGCCTTTGCCTTAACCAGCTTGTCACCAAACTCAGTATATTTGCTTTCAAAAGTAACATAGTCACCGATATTGACATACTCTTCAGCATCTTTCTTATCCTTAGCCCCAATATCAATATATAAATCCTTTATAGCTAGAGCATCTGACCATTCATCCCTTTTCTGCAGATGTATAGGTTTAGCTCCAATAACACCAGGAATTTTGTCTTCTCCAACCAATACCGTTTTTGATACCAATACTCTTTTATCTATTCCACCAACTGGCAAGAACTTCAGTAATCCTGATGAATCTATTTCCTTTACTAAAAGACCAACTTCATCCATATGAGCAGTTACCATAATCCTTTTGGAATTTGGTCTTCCTTCTTTATACGCGATTATATTTCCTAATCTATCTATCTTCACATCACAATAATCCTTGATTTCAGATATGATTATATCCCTAACTTCCTTTTCATTCCCTGATAGACCAGAGCTCTCAGTTAAAGTCTTTAATAACATAATAATCCCTCCAAATTATCTCTGGAAATCTCCTTTATAAAGAAAGCTAATAATTTCCCAGTATTTTTGATATCAGCCATATCGATTACTTCAACTGAAGTGTGCATATATCTCAATGGAATGGATAATACCAATGAAGGTATCCCTTCTCTACTTATCTGTATTGCTCTTGCATCG
>CAZZCQ010000154.1:0-708 GCA_964652285.1 uncultured Tissierella sp. | reverse complement strand
TGTGATGTGGGATATTGTACTCCTTTGCTGTAGCTACCAACTTCTTTCGCAAACCTGGGTGGATATTCCCACCTAATGTAATACCAGGTCCTTCTCCCAATTCAATGGTATCTGCTTTATCTAATTCCGGAGTTGTAGCAAATCCAACATCCACAGCAATTCCAATATCAGGATTGATTCTATAAGCAGCTGTAGATGCTCCAGCCATAGTCTCTTCCTCTTGAACTGTAGCTACAAGATATACATCAGCTTGGTGATTTAAATCATTTAATTCCTTTAGACATTCATATAATGCAACTAATCCAGCCCTATCATCCAAAGCCTTTCCAGATACCCTACCATTTTTTAATTCAATCAGGGATCTATTTATTGTTATAGAATCTCCTATCTCTACTAACTCTCTAACCCTATCATAGGAATACCCAATATCAATAGTCATATCTTCCATCTTGATCCCCTTATCTTGTTCCTTTGCATCTTGTAGATGAGGAGGCTTTGCACCTATCACACCAAAAAGATTTTCTTTTCCATGGACAATGACCTCTTGCCCTAAAATAGTTCTAGGATCTATACCCCCAACATTGGTAAATCTTAGAAAACCGTTCTCTTCAATATCTTTAACCATAAGTCCAATCTCATCCATATGTGCAGCTAACATTATCTTAACCCTATCACCAGATGCACTACCTTTTTTAAATGCTGTTATAT
>CAZZCQ010000153.1:0-3853 GCA_964652285.1 uncultured Tissierella sp. | reverse complement strand
TTATTTAGGGTTGTCTGAAAATGAATTAGTAGATTTGAATAAGTATCTAATAAGAATAAATAAGAACTTGGATGATATGAACGAGTCCAATGATAAGAAAAACTTAGAAGAAAAGGAGGTCTAATATGAGAAGATTGTTACCATATATGAAAAAGTACTTACCTTATGCTATTTTAAGTCCAATACTTATGATTTTGGAAGTCTTTGCAGATATTGCCATTCCCTATCTAATGTCTAGAATAGTTGATATAGGAATTGAAAATAAGGATGTAGATTATGTGATAAGGGTTGGAATTATCATGATTGTTGCTGCATCCCTAGGTATGTTATTTGGAATACTAAGTTCTTATGCCGGTGCTAAAGCAGGTTATGGATTTGCCTCAGAGATTAGATTAAAAACATTTAAAAGGATACAGAGCTTTTCATTTGCTAACCTAGATAAGTTTACAGTAGCATCTCTTATAACAAGACTTACCAATGACTGTAACACCTTGGGTCAAGTTACTATGATGAGTCTTCGCATGGCAATCAGAGCACCATTCATGATGGTATTTGCCTTAATTATGGCTTACACAATAAATTCTTCATTGGCAAGGGTTTTTATGGTGACTTTGCCCCTGACCGCAATTATTATAACAGTAGTTTTAATTAAAGCAAGACCTTTGTTTTTAAAGTTGCAAACCAGAGTGGATAAGGTAAATGCAATCATTAGAGAGAATTTAACTGCTATTGGAGTTGTTAAGTCATTTAATAGACAGGAACATGAAGAAAGCAGATTTATGGAAAGAAATGATGCCCTAAGAGATACTGCACTAAAGGCGATTTCAATAATTATCTTTATGATGCCCCTGCTTAATCTTATAGTATATGGTACGATTATCGCTGTACTTTGGTTTGGTGGACAGCAGGTAGTTGCAGGAACCATGGGTAGGGGAGAGTTGATATCATTTATAACTTATATTACGCAAATAATGATGTCTCTTATGATGATTTCAATGTTCTTTATGCAATTGCTACGGGGGATAGCATCTAAGGATAGGATTCTAGAGGTATGGGACACTGATTCGGAGATTAAGGAAATAGACAATACAGTAAAAGAAGTCATAGATGGGTCAATAGAATTTGAAGATGTGTATTTTAGATATCCAGGAAGTAAGGATTGTATATTAAGAAATATAAGTTTCAAAGTAAATACAGGTGAGGTTATTGGTATAATTGGGTCAACAGGGTCATCCAAATCATCCTTAGTTCAATTGATACCTAGACTTTATGATACAACAGATGGGACAGTATATGTTGGTGGTGTGGATGTTAAGGATTATGCTATAAAGAAATTGCGTGACAATGTAGCATTTGTACTACAGCAAAACACATTATTTTCAGGTACTATTCGGGAAAACATGCAATGGGGAGATGAAAGTGCTTCAGATGATTTGATTATTAAAGCTCTAAAGCAAGCCCAGGCTTGGGAATTTGTATCAAGATATAAGGATGGGCTAGACCATAATGTAGAACAAGGTGGAAGTAACTTCTCAGGAGGTCAGAGACAAAGATTGACCATAGCTAGAGCATTGATTAAAAATCCCAAAATTATAATACTTGATGACTCAACATCGGCTGTAGATATAGCGACAGATGCCAAGCTTCAAAAGGCATTTAAAGTAGAACTTGCAGATGTAACAACTTTAATAATTGCACAAAGAATTTCATCAATACAACATGCTGACAGAATCTTAGTAATGCATGAAGGAGAAATAGAGTCTTTAGGTAGACATGAAGAACTACTCAAGGCATCGGCTATATATAGAGAAATCTATGATTCACAGGAGAAAGGGGTGATTGGTGAATGAAAAATCAAAAAGGAATGCGCCAATTGCGCCCTAGCAACCCAAAGAAAACTTTAATGAGACTATTTTCTTATTTTAAATTCAATAAAAAATTATTCTATATAGGTATATTTTTCATTATGCTGTCTTCCATAGCTCAAATAGGTGCTAATGGAATGTTAAGCCCTATAATAGATACCTTGATAGACAATCATGACAGAGGACAGTTTATAAGCTACCTTTTGATTATGGTAGTATTTGTAATTATCATAGTATTGGGCCAATATATTGGTAACCTATCAATGGCAAGATTAGCACAAAGAACAATTCATAAATTACGTGAAGATATGTTTTCCAAGATGGAAAAACTACCCATATCCTTTTTTGATAGTAATTCTCATGGTGAGTTAATGTCTACATTTACTAATGATGTGGATATGCTAAACCAATCACTTGAACAGAGCGTATCACAGATTATAATATCTATAGTTACAGTAACTGGTACCTTTGTAATGATGTTGTATCTCAGTCCAATCCTTACTATTGTAGTAGTTATTATGCTAGGGGTAATGCTTTTTGCCATAAGATTTGTTGGAATAAGATCTGCTAGGAATTTCCGTGCCCAACAAGCACAATTGGCTAATATGAATGGCTATGTGGAAGAGATGATGTCGGGTCAGAAGGTAGTTAAGGTATTTAATTACGAAGAGCGTGCAATTGATGAATTCCAAAGCAAAAATGAGGCTTTAAGAAAATCAAGTACAAATGCTTCAACCTTTGGAGTAATGTTGATGCCAATTATGGGAAATCTATCCTATATACTTTATGGTCTAGTCGCTATGGTGGGTGCATTCTTAGTTATTCAAAATAGACTGAGTGTAGGTAATATAGCAGCTTTCTTGCAATTTACCAGGTCCATTTCAAGGCCGATTACAATGGTTTCAAATCAGATGAATACATTACTTGCTGCTTTAGCAGGTGCAGAAAGAATATTCAACATTATAGATCAAAGAGTAGAGATTGATGAAGGGGATGTTGAATTAGTAGAGGATTGTACTGGTCGA
Source organism: uncultured Tissierella sp. (assembly GCA_964652285.1). Lineage (GTDB taxonomy): Bacteria > Bacillota > Clostridia > Tissierellales > Tissierellaceae > JAAYTL01. Next base: position 963 of record CAZZCQ010000153.1, on the reverse strand, counting down.
AACAATCTATGCTGGAGTGTTCCTTCAGAAGATGGTTCTTATAAAAATATACCTCTTAAAGGGGCAATAACATTTGAAAATATTGATTTTGGTTATAGACCAGGGCAAGAGATATTAAAGAATATAAATCTCTATGCCAAACCAGGGCAAAAGATTGCTTTTGTTGGCTCAACAGGTGCTGGTAAAACCACAATTACAAATCTAATCAATCGATTCTATGAGATTAACGAAGGTACAATATATTATGATGGAATTGATATAAGACGAATAAAAAAATATGATTTAAGATCTACTATGAGTATTGTGCTACAGGATGTGCACTTATTTGAAGGAACAGTGGCAGATAATATCAGGTATGGAAGATTAGATGCCACAGATGAAGAGGTTGTTGAGGCAGCAAAATTAGCAAATGCACATTATTTCATTAAACATTTACCTCAAGGGTATGATACCTATCTTATAGCAGATGGGGGGAACCTATCTCAAGGAGAAAGACAGTTACTATCTATAGCTAGGGCAGCAATAGCTAATCCTACAATTTTGATACTGGATGAAGCGACTTCTTCTGTAGATACAAGGACTGAAAAATTAATATCAGAGGGTATGGATAAGCTGATGGATGGTAGAACTACATTTGTTATAGCTCATAGATTATCTACAGTTCGAGATTCTAATGCCATTATGGTACTTGAAAAGGGTGAGATCATAGAACGAGGAGACCATTGTGATTTGATGGAACAAAGAGGAAGGTATTATGCATTAAATACAGGAACAATAGAATTAGAATAAAAGACACAAGGGGCATATGATACCCCTTGTGTTGTTTTTTATATATGGATTGGTTTGTCTATGGCTCCATAGGCTGCTTCCACCATAGCCTCAGTAAAAGTAGGATGTGGGTGTACCGTCTTCGACAAATCATATATAGTTCCTTCGATTTGCATTAGAGCAACTGCTTTTGAA
>CAZZCQ010000152.1:0-3854 GCA_964652285.1 uncultured Tissierella sp. | reverse complement strand
TTTATATCTGAGAGATTTAATTCTGGTAATGCATTATGCTCTAAATATACATCACTAAATAAATTGTCACTTTCAAAGGAAGTTCTTAGATAGTTCTCCACATGTTCTTTTTTTCTTTCTTTTCTCATATTCTTCACCCCTACTTATTGTTTTAATAAATAGTCTCCAAACATTTCTTGAACAATTGCTTCTTTTGCTTCTTTATCATATATTAAATAATCTAATCCACTAATTTTTTTATTTGTACCAGTTATTGTAGTTGTTGTCATATTTTCAGAATCAAGATTATTTGCAGCACCTATACCCTTTAGTACAAGGCCTATAGGTATATTGGTTTCTACATAATCAAAATAACTTTCTATAAGACCTGGCAGCTTAACGATATTTTTAAGTTGCAAAGTCTGCTTGATTAATTCCTTCATAAAATACTGTTGGGCCTTAATCCTACCTAAGTCCCCATCTGTATATGACCTAAATCTCAAGAAATCATGAGCTTCATCTCCGTACAAGGTTTGTAGACCTGGTTGTAAATTTATATTTAGTGGAGGATCAGCAGTTGGGTCTTTATATCTCATCCTTTGGGGTACATCAATCTCTACACCACCAATTGCTTCAACAACTGACTTCACAACTTTATAGTCCACCTTTACATAATAATTCAAATCTATACCTAGGAAATCCTCTATAGTCCTAATTGTTAGACTAGGACCGCCATATGCATGTGCATGGTTAATCTTATCCTCCTTGCCTCTAACTAATACTCTGGTATCCCTTGGTATTGATAAAATGTCTATCTTTCCAGTTTCAAAATTAACCTTGAATAACATCAAGGTATCTGTCCTTGTCCCTTTAGATTGCTTTACATCTTTTGCATCTACACCCATTAACAAAAATACAATTTCATCATCAACAGGTAATTCATAATCTTCATCAAATGCACCATCTATGTCATCTGATTCATCAGTAGGCGCTGCCATTGTTTCCTTATCGAATACTTGATACCACAAAGTAGAATAAAAAATTGAAAACACCACTAATGATATTGCAAAAGTTATTATAAACTTCTTTTTCATTATCACACCTCATGTCTAACAACTACATTATATCATCAAATAAACTACTATTACAATAATACTACATAAAAAGACTAATTACAATTAGAAATGTCAGCCATTAGTTTACAATTTAGATACAAATTAAAAGTAAAAAAAGAGACCTTAGTCTCTGAATTTATTGAAAAAATATTGTATTGAATGATATTATCTCTTTATATCTATTTATCAACAGCTTTTATTCACTTAGTATTCTTTTTTCTCCTTCTAGTGCCCTGATTGAGGCAACATTTTGGACATACTCTAGAGTTCCTAAATATTCCCCTTTCTCATTTCTTACTGCAAAGAATCTGATTAGGATAAACATTTCACCCTTGTCTATCCAGAAATCTTCGCTATCCTTAACTCCATTTTTGAAATCACTTACTATTTTATCAACCACATGTGCAGACTTTGGAGGATGACAATTCTCAACCTCACGCCCTATTACTGCTTTAGTTCTTGCAAAAATTCTATGTTCTCCCTTAGAGAAAAATCTTACTTTATCATTATGGTCTACAAATGATATTTCACCTGGTAAAATATCAAAGATGCCTCTCAATTGCTCAGCTGTAAGAGAACCATTCTCAAATTTAATGCGACCATCTTTAATCTCATCAAAGATATCTTCCTCTAAATTTTCCTTATTGTCGCTAGCCCTTTTAGTCCACCATTCATCTTCTGGAACTATCAGGGCAAATCCAATTTCATCTGATTCTTCATATATGGTTATCCACTCATCTTCAGTGAGAGTTTCCAATGCCATAGGAAAAAGAATATTTTCCTCTTTATATATCATCTCTTTGAGTTGATGTGTAGTAGCATTTATCTTCTCAATTATCTCTTCTTTCTTCCCTTGATAATTAATCAAATCCAATTTTACATTTTTAATCTTTGCCCTTATTTCATCATCCACACCCCACATTACTTTTGGTGGAGCTGTTATACCGTATTTTTCTAGGTATGGAAAGATTAAGTTTTCCTTTCTACTATAGTGTTTGTCAATATCCCACAATAGATTTATGTCTTCTAAAAGTCTGTAAATATTCTCTTTAGAATCATCCTCTATAAATCCTTCTAAGTTAGATGCTAAATCTTCATCAATTAACTTTGTAAAGGCTTCATTTTCTTGGACAAATGTATATACAGGATGTCCTGGAATTTGTTCTGGATGATGTATCTCATCTAAGGATCCTTTGAATACTGCAGCATGAACATCGCATAGGTTTTGGATTTCTTCAATTGGTAGCCCCTCTTTGACCAACTGTACTTCCATCATGGATATCTCTTTTGGAGAAACTCCTTCTATTACCTCTGCAAATTTTTCTCTTACTTGGTCCACAGTCTTTCCCTCATGTAGTTCTCTTATTACCTCTTTTAACTTTTCTTGCCTGTACTCCCTATTGTTTATTGCTTCACTCATATATCTATCCTCCTATTGTATTCTGTATATATTATTACCCAATAAAATATAAATAAATAAAAAAAGAAGCATAAGCTCCTTTATTTATATTCAGTGAGTATCTCTATCGCTTCTGAAATCAATTCATCAGCTAATTCAAGAATTTCATCATCTATTATCTTTTTATTATCTTCGATGGCTTCCACATATCTACCTAGGATATTAGCAGTTATATAGCCTTCATTATGAGAGGTGATAATATAACTATCCAATATATCATCATAGATTCTATTAGATGTTAAATCTGCTATAGGAGTATTATCTACTCCTTTTAGGTATAGGCTGATTTTATTGTGGTAATTATCTATCATCTTTTCCTGTCTACTAGAATCCAAATATTTATTTAAATAGTTTTCAGTCTTGAGTATCCTGTTTGCCAAATTATCATAGGATATAGCTAATGAACCATCTACAAATGCTAGATTAGTGGAGTCCATAGCCATAACAGCTAGATATTCTTTCCATTCATCTGTTACATAATTATTATATTCCTGCAATCTAGCATAGTCTACAATCGGATAAAAATCTCCTTCAAGATTGACTAATTTATACATGGTATCAAATAGAGTTGTTACCTCTCTCTTTAATTCCTCATTTTTTATTTGGCTTACCTTTTCCATAGGAAAGAAAGAATCCTCTCCAGCAATATCCATCAACTCTCCATTCTCATCCTTTGTGAGCAATCTATCAGTAGCATCAGCCAAATTATCCTCTAAACTCTTCTCTAGATTATCAATCATTTGATTGCCCTCTAGTTGGGAGAGCTTTTCTATGTTCTCATCAATGAACTCCTTGATTCTTAAGGAATCATTATCTTCTACAAGGTCAAAGAAATCTTCCATAATTTGAGCTTTCTCATCTTCTTCTACTTCTTCAACCTCTCCATTATTTGGAGCTGGTATTGGACCTGTTTCCTCTTCCGGAGGGTCTTTTTTGCATCCATTTAATAAAAGAGCAAATACAACTATTATTAGAATAGGTATAAATAATCTCTTTTTCATACTATCCCTTCTTTCTTATAGTATCTTATCTATACCCACAATATATCAGTTTTTATGTTTTAAAGGTTTACAATGTGATTACAATATTGTTACAATTTAGTGGATATGTCATCCCGAGCTTTGTGAGGGATCTTAGATGTGACAAGAAGCATGTCAGATTCTTCGACTTCGTCTCAGAATGACAAGTAATAAATACCTATATTCTTTTAAACAAATACAATCTGAACCAATATCATATAGATAGCTGTGCCAGCCCCGATACTTAAAAGTGTGTTCTCCTTCCAATAATGAAGTATTATT
>CAZZCQ010000151.1:1124-3870 GCA_964652285.1 uncultured Tissierella sp. | reverse complement strand
TTTATCCAAAAAAGCAAAAAAGGATGATTTATCAGTACCTAAAGGTATGAATGTTGATGATCCAGTTAGGATGTATTTAAAAGAAATTGGCAAGATATCTTTATTAACAGCTGAAGAAGAAGTAGATTTAGCTAAGAAGATGGAAGCCGGGGATGAACAAGCAAAGAAAAAACTAGCTGAAGCAAATCTGAGATTAGTTGTGAGTATAGCCAAAAGATATGTAGGCAGGGGTATGCTATTTTTAGATTTGATTCAGGAAGGGAACTTAGGTCTTATGAAAGCTGTTGAAAAGTTCGAGTATAGAAAAGGGTTTAAATTTAGTACTTATGCTACTTGGTGGATTAGGCAAGCTATTACTAGGGCAATAGCTGATCAAGCAAGAACCATCAGAATACCTGTCCATATGGTTGAAACCATAAACAAATTAGTTAGAGTACAACGTCAACTTGTACAAGAATTAGGTAGAGATCCAACTCCTGAAGAAATTGCTAAGGATATGGATTTAGAAGTGGAAAAAGTTAGAGATATTATGAAAATTGCTCAAGAACCTGTTTCACTGGAAACTCCTATAGGAGAAGAAGAGGATAGCCATTTAGGTGATTTTATCCCAGATGAAGAGGTATTAGCACCTGCAGATGCTGCAACATTTACGATGCTAAGAGAACAATTAATCGATGTCTTAGATACCTTAACTCCTAGGGAACAAAAGGTTTTAAGACTTAGGTTTGGATTAGATGATGGTAGGGCTAGGACACTAGAAGAGGTTGGTAAAGAATTTGAGGTTACTAGAGAGAGAATTAGACAGATTGAAGCAAAAGCTCTAAGAAAACTAAGACATCCTAGCAGAAGCAAAAAATTAAAGGATTTTCTTGAATAAAGATTCGCTTTTTTTGGCGAATCTTTAAACTTGTCTAGTAATAGGAGGAATGACATTGGAGCTATCAAATAGATTATATGGAATAACAAAATTTGTATCTAAAAATTCAAGTGTAGCAGACATTGGTACAGACCATGGATATATTCCCGTTTATTTAATTATTAATGGAATTAGCAAAAAGGTTATAGCGACAGATATAAGCCCAGCTTCTTTAGAGAAAACTATTGACTATGTAAAAAAATTAAATCTTAATGACAAGATAATTCCAAGACTAGGTGATGGATTAGATATAATCAAACCATATGAAGTCGATACGGTTATAATAGCAGGGATGGGTGGTGTACTCATAAGCAAAATACTAGAAAATAATAAAGAGATTTGTAATACAATTGAGAATTTTATATTACAACCTATGGTGGCCAGCAAAGAATTAAGAAGCTACCTAATAAATAATGGGTATAGGATAGTAGATGAAGGACTTGAAAAGGAAGCAAGTAGGTTTTATGAAATTATTTTAGCAAAAAAGGGCACAAAAAATATCAATAAGGATATCTATTTTGAGATAGGTGAAAAACTAATAGAAAATAATCATCCCTTGCTTAGGGAATTCATCAAATATAAGATAAATGTAACAGAATCAATAATAGATGGACTTAGAGCTACAAAATCATGTGCTGCAAAAAAAAGACTTAGTGAGTTGGAGATATTACTAGAACAATATAAAGAGGTGGAAGATAGAATTGAGGGCAAATAATATTATAGAGATTATGGAGAAATGGGTAAGTAAGGAGTTAATTGATAGCTGGGACAATACTGGATTTCAAATAGGGAATCCTAGAAAAGAGATAAGTAGGATTCTTCTTGCCTTGGATTTAGATAAAGAAGTACTAAATAAAGCAATAAATGAAGATTATCAGATGATTATTACACATCATCCAGTGATATTCAAGCCTATCACAAGACTTATAACAATGGATTATAAGACTAATCTCATATTTGATGCAATAAAGAATGATATCGTAGTTTATAATGCCCATACAAATTTAGATTTAGTAGAGGGGGGAGTCAATGACTGTTTAGCTGAAACATTAGGTCTAAAAGATATACAGCCATTATCCATAATTGATAAGGATAACTTTCCTAATGTCATAGGCTATGGAAGGGTAGGATATGTGGATAGGATAAGCTTTACTGAATTATTGGATGTGATAAAAACTAAGTTAAAAGCAACACATCTCATTGTATATGGAGATAGAAAGGAATATATAGAAAGGGTTGCCCTTTGTGGCGGTAGTGGAAGTGACTTTATAAAAGATGCTTATAAACAAGAAGCTGATGTTTATATAACAGGAGATATTAGATACCATGATGCTCAGTATGGATACGAACTTGGTTTAAGCTTAATTGATGCTGGACATTTCAATACGGAAAAAATAGTGTTACCTAATATAAAGGATTATCTAAAAAAAGAATTAGGAGATGCTATTGAAATAGAAGTTTTAATGGAATCAAATTTACCTCAGTTAATATATTAAAAATGGAGGTTATATCATGAATCAATTACAATTGCTTTGGGAACTAGAAAAATATAATAGTATTATAGACAAATGCAGAAATAGTCTTATGGAATTGGAACATTCTATCCAGATAAGTGACTTGACTGCTAGAATCAATGATATGGAATTAAGAATTAATCAAATCGAAGAAATAAAAAGGGATAATAATAAACAGGTAGCTAAACTTGAAAGGTTGTTAAAGGAATATGATTATTCAAAAGAAAAGCTTGAAAGCAATCTTTATAATGGTTCTATAACTGATTTGAAACAATTGGAGCACTTAACTCGTGAAAAAAATGGGGTATTAGAAAAG
>CAZZCQ010000151.1:0-1114 GCA_964652285.1 uncultured Tissierella sp. | reverse complement strand
GAAACAGAATTTAATATTCTTGAAAAGATGGATGAAAATGATAGCCTTCAAAAGGAGTACAATAGTTTAAATGCTCAGCTTAACAATCGAAATAAAGAGATTTTAGATTTAAAAAGAACAATAGATGAAGAAATAAATATGATACAAATTGAAATGAAACATGCAAATCAAGAAAGAAACAATATTCTTCCAAATATTGAGGAAGGGATTTTAGAAAGGTATGAGAAAATCAGAAATAATAGGGCTAAAGGAATTGTCCATGTAAATAATTATATATGTAGTGGATGTAATGTAAGAATCCCTACATATCTAGTGAAGAATTTGAGGGATAATGATGAAATCATCTTTTGTGAATCCTGTGGGAGGATATTGTATTATATAAGGCAGGATATTGCATCCTCATAAATCAAAAGAAGAGTACATACAATTTAACTATTACAGAACATTTGATAAATCAGATCTCACTATTATATGAGATCTGATTTTCATTATTCAAAATAAAATAAAAAGATTCAAAAAAGGTATTGACAAATTTTAAATTCTAGCTTATTCTAAAAATAGAATGGCGTTCTAATATATATGGATATAATAAATAACCATATAGAAGAGAAACAGATTAACATTTCAAATAATAAATTATTTTATTAGTAATTTACCTATCAAAAAGAATTGACATAAAATTAATTATTTGTCACCTACAAATTATAATTCTAAACATCAATTACGGCAGAAATGATACATTAATATTTTATTATTTAAAATATAGAAGACCTTAAAAGGATAACATAGAATTCTAATTTAAATTTTTCAAAATATAAATCAATATCAATTAAAAATAGTACCTTTTTGTATAGTTAATACAATGAAAACGATTTCATATATAAAGTTTGATTTGATATTTTAAACATATATTAAATACAGACTAAAGGAGGGTAATTATGGCAAAGAAAAAGAGTATTCTTGATCTTCATAAGATGAAGGAAAACAATGATAAGGTCGCATGGATGACCGCATATGATTTTCCCATGGCATCTTTTGCAGAGCAAGCAGGTATTGACATGATTTTGGTAGGAGATTCTTTAGTGATGGTAGTGCTCGGATATGATGGGACTAT
>CAZZCQ010000150.1:0-3875 GCA_964652285.1 uncultured Tissierella sp. | reverse complement strand
ATAGAAATAAGATAGTGGAGCTTTGCGAAAAGGCTAAGGCTGATAATCAGCGGATTAATATTGTAAGAAGCATAAAAACATATGATGAATTTGAAGAGATAAATGTAGATGATATTAAATCTATGACTAGAGCATATATAAAGATTCAAGATGGTTGCAATCAATTTTGCTCCTACTGTATAATACCTTATGCCAGAGGTCCCATACGAAGTAGACAGATTTATGATATAATAAAGGAAACAGAAAGGTTAGCAAAATCTGGATTTAAAGAAGTAATACTTACAGGTATCCATATTGCATCTTATGGTAAGGATTTAGGAGCTATTAGATTAGGTGATGTAATCAAAGAGATATCTAAAGTTAATGGTATTGAAAGGATTAGACTAAGTTCTCTTGAGCCAAATATAATCACTGAGGAGTTTATGGAAAAATTGGTAGATTCAAGAAAGGTATGTGATCATTTTCATCTATCATTGCAAAGTGGATGTGATAGAATACTACAAAGGATGAATAGGAGATACACTTCTGATGTATTCAGAGAAAGAGTCAATTTAATTAGAAAATATATGCCAAATGCTGGGATAACCACGGACATAATAGTAGGTTTTCCAGGGGAGACTGAAGAGGATTTTAAGGAAACCTTTGAGTTTGTAAAGACCATTGGATTTTCTCGAATACATGTATTTAAGTATTCCTCAAGAAAAGGTACTCCTGCAGCTAAGCTAGAAAATCAAATTCATGGAAGTATAAAGAATGATAGATCTACTAGATTGATTGAATTGGGTGATGACTTGATGGAAGTATTCGCGTCTAAGTATATTGGTAAGAATATGGAAGTATTATTTGAAGAAGAATATAATGGCTATTATGAAGGCTATAGTACTAATTATATAAGAGTAAAGTCTTATTCAGAGGAAGATATAGTAGGGCAATTAATTAATATAGACATAGATAATTATAAGAAAGGACAATTACTAGGTAAGATTGGGAGGTGAAAATATGGACGATTGTTTGTTTTGTAAGATAATCAATGGTGAGATACCATCAGATTTTGTTTATGAGGATGATAAAATAGTAGTTTTTAAAGACTTAAATCCTCAAGCACCAGTGCATTTACTATTAATACCTAGACAGCATATTCAATCAACTGATGATATAGATCTAAGCAACTCCTACTTAATTGGTCATATCTTCGAAGTTGCCAAAGAATTAGCTAAAGACAATTTAGAATCAGGATATAGAATAGTAAACAATTGTAAGGAAGAGGGAGGACAATCAGTAAATCATATTCACTTTCATCTTTTAGGTGGAAGACAAATGCTATGGCCTCCAGGCTAAGATTTTTTTAAAGCCTTAGTAATTTGTTTTAGTTAAGCATTAAAGCTAATAAACTATGGTGCAAATTTTAGTTGAAATTACTAATCTTATAATGTATAATATTTTAGTGTGCAACCCATAACCAGAAATAGTATGTAGTATCTTAATAGTAGTGAGGGGAGGGAGAAGTATATGTCAGAAATCAAAGTAGGCGATAATGAATCTCTTGACAATGCTCTTAAAAGATTCAAAAGACAATGTGCGCGTTCTGGCGTGTTGGGAGAGGTTAGAAAGAGAGAGCACTATGAAAAACCAAGTGTTAAGAGAAAGAAGAAATCCGAGGCTGCTAGAAGGAAGAAGCATAGATTTTAAATAAGAAGGTGAAATAATGTCCCTTAAAATAAGTCTTATGGAAGATTTGAAAGACTCCATGAAAAACAAAGATACTATTAAGAAGAATACTATAATTATGGTTAGAGCAGCAATTAAACAAAAGGAAGTTGATGAAAGAATTGAATTGGCTGATGAAGATATTTTGGACATAGTGTCCAAACAAGTTAAGGAAAAAAGGGCTGCCATTGAAGAGTTTAAAAGAGGAAATAGACAAGATTTAGTTGACTTAACTAATGCTGAAATTGATATCCTCTTGAATTATCTCCCTAAACAACTTTCAGAAGAAGAAGTTGAAGAGATAGTTAAAGAAGTAATCATTGAAATAAATGCAACTTCTATGAAAGATATTGGAATGATTATGAAAACTGTTATGCCAAAGGTAAAAGGTAGAACAGATGGAAATATTGTTAATAAAGCTGTAAAGAAAATATTAAATAAGCCTGAGTAAATACTCAGGTTTATTTTGTCAGTATCTGCAAGTTAAATTTTTAATAATTGGGTAATAATAAAATGACTATTTTATTACATTGGGGGTGAATATATGAAAAGGAAACACTTATTTATAGTTCTAATTCTTATAATATTGATTACTATCCCAAGTTTTTCTAATGCTCAAACCAATGATAAAGTCTATGTCGTTCCTATAAATGGTGAAATCAACCGAGCTACTAGTAACTATGTAAAAAATGTTTTAGAAGATCTGGAAAATCAAGATGATGTTGATGCAGTTATATTTGAAATCAACACATATGGTGGGCTGATAGAGGAAGCAGGAGAAATTAGGGATTCAATAATAGGAACCAACATTCCAACTATATCCTATGTCAACAACAAAGCTGGCTCAGCGGGTGTCTTAATAACAATAGCTAGTGAAAAGGTCGTCATGAGCACAAGCGGAATGATAGGATCTGCAGAACCAATTCCTAATACTGAAAAGATACTATCAATGTGGAGATCATGGCTAAGGGATACTGCTAACTATAGGGGAAGGGATTCACAGATAATTGAAGGTATGGCAGATAGTGATATCATTATAGAAGGTATAAGTGGAGGCGAAGAGGGGAAGTTAATCAATTTAACCTCACAAGAAGCCTTGGAATATGGTGTAGCTGATTATATATCCAACGATTACAGAGATATTGCAACACATTTTGGGTATGCTAATGCTAAGATAATTAGAGAAAATGAAAACTTACAAATTAAATTAGCAAAGTATATTTCTAACCCGTATTTGAGTAGCATTCTATTAACAATTGCTTTTGTTGGTCTGGTTGTTGAAGTATTTACGCCTGGATTTGGCATAGGAGGCACTATTAGTATTATAGGATTTGGATTGTATTTTGGCGGCAATATATTAGCTGGATATTCAAACTGGACATCATTAGCTATGTTTATAGTAGGGCTAATTCTTATATTAATAGAAATGATGATACCTGGTTTTGGATTGCCTGGAATTAGTGGAATTATATTTGTTGTCCTTGGTGTTATTTTGGCAATGGATTCAGTAACAAATGCTATATTATCCATAAGTATAGCCATCATTATAACTACAATTGTTGTTATAGTCTTGGTAAAACGAGGTTTTGAGAGTAAATTAATAAAATCCATAGTGCTCAGCAATCAGCATATAAGAGAAAAAGGATATCTTAGCTCTGATTCAGGAGATGAAGACCTTATCTCCAAGGAGGGAGTAGCTGCATCAGACTTAAAACCAAGTGGATTTATGGATATAGATGGTAATCGTATTGATGTATTATCTGATGATGGATATATAACAAGAGGTACGAAAATTGTGATAGCCAGAATTGAAGGTTCAAAAATATTTGTTAGGAGGGTATAAATATGTTTGATGCATCAACATTAGCAACAGGTGGTATAGCTTTATTAATTATTATAATAGTTATTTTATTTTTCTCATTTGTTCCTGTGGGTTTATGGATTACAGCATTATTCTCAGGGGTCAGAGTGAGTATATCAACATTAATAGGTATGAGACTTAGAAGGGTAGCACCATCTAGAATTGTTAATCCTATGATTAAAGCTACAAAAGGTGGATTGACAATCGATATCAATGAATTAGAGGCTCATTATCTAGCAGGAGGCAATGTAAATACCCTAGTAGATGCACTTATAGCAGCAGAAAGAGCAAATATTCCATTGACATT
>CAZZCQ010000149.1:2598-3913 GCA_964652285.1 uncultured Tissierella sp. | reverse complement strand
CTATTTTAGTTAGGGAGATAATAAATAAGGATGGAAGAATAACAAAATCTATTACTACGGATGTGGCATCATATGTAACTAGCCCATCTGTAGCTAAAGATATCAAGGATATGATGGTAGATGCGGTTGCTAGTGGTACAGGTACTAATGCTCGTATAAGAAATGTTACAGTAGCGGGAAAGACTGGTACCGCAGAGAATCCATCAGGAGATTCTCATAGTTGGTTTGTGGGATTTGCCCCTGCTGAAGAGCCACGACTTGCAATAGCAGTGGTATTAGAGGAAGCAGGAGTATCAGGGAATCAAGGAGCAGCTCCACTAGCAAGAGATTTATTCATTTATGGACTAAACAATATAGATTTTTAAGGAGGAATCATCATGGCAAAAGAAGTAATGGAAAGGAAGGACATTCCTGAGGATTATAAATGGGATTTGAAACCATTATTTGAAAATGTATATGCTTGGGAAGAGGAGTACAAAAATATAATTAAAAGAGCACAGGATTTTCTAAAGTATCAAGGGAAGTTTACAAAGAGTAGCCATAGTCTTCTAATAGCTATAAAGGATTTGGAAAGTATTTTTAGAGCTCTGATGAATGTGTATTCATATACAAGTTTAAAGCTGGATGAGGATACAAGAATAGGGGACAATCAATCCTTATCTGCAAGGGCAATGAACTTATATGTTCAGGTTAGTTCTGATACCTCATTCTTTGATCCTGAACTATTGACATTAGATGAAGAGACAATAAATCAATACATGTCAGAGAAACCGGAATTAAAACTTTATGCTCATTATTTCGATAATATTTTGAGAAAAAAGGACCATGTCCTTACAGCAAGAGAGGAGTTCATTCTTGCACAGAGTGGGGAAGTTGGGGAAGCTCCTCAAAAGATATTTTCAATGTTAAATAATGCAGATATTAAATTTCCTATAATAAAAGATGAAGATGGGAATGATGTTGAGCTAACAAAGGGTAATTACATTCCATTTATGGAATCCAAAAATAGAGAAGTAAGAAAAAGTGCCTTCAAAGAATTCTATGGTGTATATGAAAGACTAAAGAATACATTTGCTGCAACCTTAGATGGAGATTTAAAGAACAATATATTTAATGCAAATATAAGAAACTACCAAAATACCAGAGAAGCGAGTCTGGATACAAATAATATTCCATTAAATGTATATGATAATCTAATAAAAGCTGTACATGACAATCTTGATTCAATGTATAAATATATGGATATTAGGAAGAGAGCATTAGAAGTAGATGAGCTTCATATGTATGATATCTATACTCCAATGGTTAAGGATGT
>CAZZCQ010000149.1:0-2588 GCA_964652285.1 uncultured Tissierella sp. | reverse complement strand
ATGTAGATTTTAATATACCTTATGAAGATGGTTTAGAGTTAATTAAAAAAGGACTTGCGCCACTTGGAGAAGAGTATTTAGATATAGTGAATGAAGGATTTACATCAAGATGGATAGATGTATATGAAAATAAGGGTAAAAGATCAGGAGCATATTCCGGAGGGACATATGATTCAAAACCATATATTCTATTAAACTATCAAGAAACATTGGATGATGTATTTACAATAGCTCATGAGATGGGACACTCAATCCATAGCTATTTGACTAGAAATAATCAACCGTTTGTCTATGGCAATTACAGTATATTTGTAGCAGAAGTGGCTTCAACTCTGAACGAATCATTACTATTAAATTATATGCTAAAGAATACAAATGATAAAAGCGAGAAGAAGTATCTATTAAATCATTATCTAGAAAGCTTTAGGGGTACAGTATTTAGACAGACAATGTTTGCAGAATTTGAAATGATAATCAATAAACACTTAGAAAATGGTGGAGCATTAACAGCAGATTATCTAAGTAAGATATATATGGAATTAAATGAGCTCTACTATGGACCAGATGTAGTAATTGATGAAGAAATAGCCATAGAATGGGCAAGAATACCTCATTTCTACTATAGCTTCTATGTATTTCAATATGCAACAGGATTTTCAGCAGCTGCATCATTGTCCAAGAAAATACTTGAAGAAGGAAAACCTGCAGTAGAGAAATATCTAGAATTTTTGAAGAGTGGTAGCTCAGACTATCCAATCAATGTACTCAAAGATGCAGGAGTGGACATGACCACTGAGGAACCAGTAAATAACGCAATGAAGCTGTTTAGTGAATTAGTTGAGCAACTAGATGAATTGATATAGTTAAGACGACTAAAGAAGATAATGATACTTTTACAGTGAACATTTTTATCTATCTTACTATTTTCATTAAGGGAGGTAAGTTGTGAAAAAGAAAAATATTATTCTCATTGTCATTGTATTAGCAATTGTCACCATAGCACGGAGCTTTTCACCTAAAAGCCAGAACTTGAGAGGATTCTATCAAAAAGAAGTTGATGGATACCATCTTCAAATGCTATTTCAAGAAGCTGATAATAATTTTATTGAATGGATTGATAATAGACAGGTGGATAAGGGCACCTATGAGAAAATTGGGGATAATTTGTATAAGATAAATAGTGAGCTGCAAAACATGGAGATTGAATTGAATGAGGATAATTCATTTGAGTTGATTATTAGTGAATTGAATAATGGAGAAGTAATACTGATGGAAAATATTACACCTAAAGACCATAGTGTTAGTTTTGGGGAATTTGATGATATTGAGGAATATAGGTCTTTATTGGATTGATGTAGGTATAGTGATCAAATGGACAAAAACTTATGTAGGCTTAATATACCATGAGTATAGAAAGACATTTTAGGAGGAATTATTATGAATAAACCATTGATTATGACACCAGGGCCAACTGAGGTCCATGAAGATGTAAGGATGGCAATGGCTCGAGATATAACAAATCCAGATTTGGACTTAAACTTTTTTGAGTACTATAAAGAGGTATGTAATAAGTTCAAAAAATTGTTAAGAACAGACAATGACATTCTAATATTAAATGGGGAAGGCATATTGGGTTTAGAGGCAGCCTGTGCTTCATTAATCGAACCAGGAGATAGAGTTCTTTGCATTGACAATGGAATTTTTGGAAAAGGATTTGGGGACTTTGCGAAGATCTATGGTGCTGAAGTTGTATCTTTTGTAGGTGATTATAGAAAGGCAATAGACATAGAAGAATTGAAGAAGTTTCTTGAAGATGACAATGATTTTAAGCTTGCTACGCTAGTACATTGCGAGACCCCATCTGGCATTACCAATCCAGTAGATAAGATATGCCCATTATTAAATGAATACGGAATATTATCAGTTGTTGATTCAGTTTCAGCTATTGGGGGAGAGCCAATAGAGGTGGATGAATGGCATATGGATTTGGTCATTGGTGGAAGTCAAAAGTGCTTATCCGCACCACCAGGACTTACTCTTGTTAGTATTAGTCAAAGTGCATGGGATATTATGACAAATAGGAAAATACCGATAAAATCCTTTTATGCAAATTTAGCTATTTGGGAAAACTGGTATGAAGACAAATTGTTTCCATATACTCAACCTATAAGTAATATATATGGATTGGAATGTGCAGTAGATAGAATACTTGAAGCTAATGATTATATTGATAGACATAGAAAAATAGGAGAAGCATTGAGAAGAGCTTTATTAGATTATGGTCTAGAATTATATCCTTTGGATGGCTTTTCAAACACGGTGACGACCATTTTGGTGCCAGATAGGATAGACTATTTACAGATTTATAACTATATGCTCAATAAATTTAACATCTTAATTGCAGGAGCCTTTGATTTTCTGGAGAATAAAGTCATTAGAATTGGTCATATGGGTGAAAACTGTTATGAAGACAAGATGTATATTACCCTAAAAGCATTGGATGCTACATTTAAACATTATGGGGTGGACTTTAATGGGAAATTGCACAAACATTTCATAAATGAAATGTGAATTTTGGAGTGTCTCCC
>CAZZCQ010000148.1:0-3949 GCA_964652285.1 uncultured Tissierella sp. | reverse complement strand
GAATTGAAATCCAAAAGGATATGGCAGATTTAGCCAAGAAAAGTGTAAAATTAAATCGACTGGAAGACAAAATTGAGATATTAAATATAAACCTTAAAAATCTATCAGATATATTTCCTAAATCTAGTATAGATACCATTACAAGCAATCCACCTTATATGAAAGCTGGTAGTGCCATAATTAACACCAAAGAAAATTTTGCTATATCTAGGCATGAGATTGAATGCAATTTTGAAGATATAATATATATTTCTAACTATTTACTAAAACCATTAGGGAAAATATATTTAATACATAGACCAAATAGACTTGTGGATATCATATATACCATGAGAAAATATAATATAGAGCCAAAATATATTAGATTTATACAATCTAATAAAAACAAAAAACCAAATCTAATACTTTTGGAAGGGGTTAAAGACGCGAAAGTAGATTTAAAGTTTCATAATCCCTTAATAGTATATAATGAAGATGGAAGCTATACAGATGAGATATATAAAATATATGGTATGAAGAGGTGAAGTCTTGGAAAAAGGTAAACTATATATTTGTCCAACACCAATAGGAAATCTTGAGGATATTACACTTAGAACCTTAAGAATCCTCAAGGAAGTTGACTTAATTGCAGCAGAAGATACTAGGCATACGATTAAGTTATTAAATCATTATGAAATCAAAAAACCCTTAACCTCCTATCATGAGCATAATATTAAGGAAAAGGGTAGAGAGTTGATAGAAAGTTTAAAGACAGGTATGAGT
The DNA here is from genome assembly GCA_964652285.1 of uncultured Tissierella sp. Classification (GTDB taxonomy): domain Bacteria; phylum Bacillota; class Clostridia; order Tissierellales; family Tissierellaceae; genus JAAYTL01. Next base: position 3,187 of record CAZZCQ010000148.1, on the reverse strand, counting down.
ATTGCACTGGTATCAGATGCAGGTATGCCAGGAATTTCAGATCCTGGTGAGGACTTGATACGCCTTGCTATATATGAGGATATTCAGATAATAGTATTGCCTGGACCTTCTGCAAGTATTACCGCCTTAGTTGCATCAGGTTTATCCACAGATAAATTCGCATTTGAAGGATTTTTATCATCTAAAAAGAAGGATAGGGTCCAAGAATTAAAGGAACTAAAAGAGGAAAAGAGAACCCTGATAATCTATGAGTCACCCCATAGATTATTAGCAAGCTTAGGGAATATGTTGGATATATTAGGTAATAGAAATATTGCTATAATAAGAGAATTAACTAAGTTGTATGAAGAGATCTTCAGAGGAACAATTGAAGATGGAATTAATAAATTTACTTCTCAGAAAATAAAAGGAGAATTTGTTCTGATAATAGAAGGAAATCAAGAAGAGAATATAGAATTAAATATAAATATAGAAAAAGAATTGATAAAATATGTAAATCAAGGCTTAAGTAAAAAAGAGAGCGTAAATATGGTAGTTAAAGAGTTCAATTTACCAAAGAATGAAGTATATCAAAAAAGTTTAGATTTAGACAGATAAAGGTGATATTATGCAAGAATTAAATTCTATCTTAAAGGATAAATTAATAGACTTAAACTCTGGGCTTTCACAAAAATATGATGGTATTCTTAAATTGAATAGAGATGAGACAAGATCCTTTATAAACAATCATGTTGGTCAAATAAAGTGCATGTCCAAATTAGACCAAGATCAGCTATCTATCTATGAGTCTAAAGGTGGAATAGTAGGAGTAGATGGTTCGGTAAACAAGCTTGGAGGAGCCTATCCACACTTTGTAGAAGTCTATCAAGCTTTGGCCAAGTCTACCACTCATAGGGATGATTCTATTATACTAGCAGATATTTACAGCCCCTTATACTCAGATATAGAAGAAAATCCCATAGTAGTTGAAGAAGGCTATATAGAAAATAATAGGAACATAAAACTTTCAACCATAGAAGTAGATGCAGCTATTGAAAGTACTAAAAAGCATAAGCCCTATGCGATATTGATGGATGGAGGCTTAATTAGATACAATATCAATGCTCATGATAGATGGATGGAACTTAGGAATCTTTGTGAAAAAGAAGGAATTATATTAGTTGGAGTTATCAAGGACATTAAGACATCTATCATAGGAGACAAAATCAAAGAAGTAGATAAGAATATCAAGGATACATTCTATGATAGGGAATTATTATTTGGACAGCTAGATTATGGTGAGATGGTCCTTATAAGTGATGAGGCCAACAAAAAGGGGCCAAAGGGATATGCTTCCGTATTTTTAAGAACATCACTAGCACCATCAGTAATAGGAATGGATATAATAGATAGTCAAAGGCAGCATATAGAAGATATGGCCAAGCTGGTATTTACATTGACACCTGAAAATGGTAGAGGAGTACCACTTTGGTTGGATATTGTGGACAAAGAGGTCCTTATATCAGATGAGATTATGAGAAGTATGATGGAAGAATATATGGACAGAGGATTATACGAAAGATTCTTCCTATCCGAAAGGGATAAAAGAAACTGATAATGCGCAGCATTGCTGCACATTGTCATCCAGAGCGATAGCGAAGGATCTTAAAGGCGTAACACTACGAACGGAGTGAGCAGATGTACGTCTCATGTCAGAAATGTCCAAGAGAACAAATGTAATGAAGCTCGATTGGTTACATTTTACGGCTAAAAACTAAGATTCCTCGTTACACTCGAAATGACAAAACAAGGACAGATAACAAAAAGTATAGGAGGGTTGAATAGATGAAGGTTGTTGGGATTACTACTCAGCAGGAAGTATATGTAGGTTCTAAGGAGAGAAATTTTCGTATCAATGAATTTTTGATAATTGAAGACCCTTATCAAAGTAATCTCTTAGGAGAAGTAGTAGAAGCTAATACATATAATAGATACATTCCACTAAATATCTATGGCGATTTTGTGGACAACTCTGTTTTACAATCCCTTAGAGCCTTGGGATACAATATCGACGAAGATACAATTTATATAGCCAAGATAAGATTACTCAATGAAGCCCTATATCCAATACAGACAGGCTCTGATGTAAGAATACCCGAATTTTCAGAAGTAAAGGATATTATGATACAGAGTAAAATTGATGAAGGATTAATTTTAGGAATTATAAAAAACACTGATGATTTAGCTAAGGACATGGACTCTGAATACAAGGATTTACTGTATACATTTGAAGAGGGAAGGCTAAAATCTCAAATGGATATCCCCTATATACTGGATTTGAAATCCATGCATCATTATCCCCATATTGGAGTATTTGGTGGTTCAGGTTCAGGGAAATCCTTTGGTCTTAGGGTAGTACTAGAGGAACTCATGTCACAAAACATACCTACCATAGTTTTAGATCCTCATTATGAGATGGATTTTGGTCAATCAGCTTCATACATGGAAGATAAAGGTATCGATTTTACCAATAGATTTAAATGTCTACAAGTAGGTAACCATGTGGGAGTTAGGTTTGAGGATTTATCGGCTCAGGATTTAAAGAATCTATTACACGCAGCCAGTAACCTAACAGATTCTATGAATAATGTAGTGGATATATTATTTAAGCCAAGGGATTCGTATTATAGCTTCTATAATAGAATGGAGATGCTGACTGAAGCTCAGGAAGAGGGGTCCTTGGATAGGATAGAAAACCGTATCAACAATGCGGGTGACAATGAAGAAAGAAAAGCTTGGATAGATCGCAAGGATTTGTTCTTATCATATGATAAGACTTGCCCATATAATTCAGTAAGAGGTATCATCTGGAGACTGAGGAGACTGGGCAATGATGGTGTCTTTTCCAAGGATATCAAGGAAATAGAGGATGGTCTAGGAAATGGCAAATTGATAGTAATACAGGGAAGTACCAGGATACTACAGGTATTTTCCACCTATCTCCTGAATAATCTCTATCATAAGAGAAGAGACTACAAGGATGCATTATATAAGAAAACACAAGCAGATTACTTCCCTCCATTTATAATAGTTACAGATGAGGCACATAACTTCGCTCCAAAGGCTGTTGAAACTCCATCAAAGGCAGTTTTAAAAGAAATTGCACAAGAAAAACTAAAAGAAGCACAAGAAAAAGCTAAACATATTC
>CAZZCQ010000147.1:1946-4003 GCA_964652285.1 uncultured Tissierella sp. | reverse complement strand
CCTATAATATTATTTATATGATTTTGTAATGATATATTCCTAAATGCTACATCCTTATGGGTAAGATTCTTTATAGTATCAAGCAGAAATACTTTTTTGTCATCACTTAGATTGAATTCAGCTTTAAAACTATCCTTACTAATTTCTTCTATATTGAACTCTTTGAATAGTAAATATTTCATAATCACTCCGATGGAATAATAATCTACATATTTATTCAATTCATCAGGGGTGGTAAAAATCTCAGGAGCTATAAAAAGTTCCGTAATATAATTGTGATAAGCATACTTATAATCCCTATAAATGCTAGCCAAGTCCATAATCTTAATATTAAAATCTTCAGATATGAAGATATTCACAGGGCTTAAATGTTTATATGTATATCCCCTAAAATGGATATAATCTATGACTTTCATCAATTGCAAGATTATAATAATACTATCCTTCAAACTTATATTCTTATTCATATCAATTAATCTTAGTTCATCCATGTACTCATTTAATACATAGTACATCAAATGATTAGGTTTTTTTAAATTGATACTCTCTATAATATCGAACTTCTCCAAATTTACTAAGTTATTATGCTTGATATTTACTAATGATTTAAAATTCTTAGCAAAAAAATCAATAGCTTCTTGGGATCCTCTAGAATTATATAGTGTAAGAAATTTTATCTTCCCATTTTCTAATAAATCCTTTACTATATACGATTCTTTAGCTTGACCCCTATAGAGAATACCAACAACCCTAAATCTATTATTGATAAGTTTCATGATATTACCCCTTTTCATTAAAGCTGACTATTTCTCACTTTTCATAGCATTATATAAATTTTTTAATTCACCTTTCAATACTTCCATACTTTCTATATCATAGTCGAACATCTTACCTCTTAAATATTCTCGCCTCTTTTTGAGTACTCTTTCTAATATCTCGTGTCCCTTAGGTAGTACTTCCACTAATACTACACGCTTGTCCAACGCACTTTTTCTTCTTTCAACTAATTCGGTCTTCTCCATTCTATCAATTAAATCAGTAATTGTACTACAGGCCAATGCCATCTTTTGACTCAATTCACCAATAGTCAGTCTTTCATTGTGTATCAATATTTGTAGAGCTTGAAATTGAGGTACAGTAATATTGGCATCAGCGATTATCTCTCTACCTTTTATCCTTATAGTATAATCGATTCTCCTCAAATACATCTCAATATCTGCTACATTAGTATCTATACTATCAGACATCGCATATACCTCTTTTCTAGGGTACAAATATTTTTAGTGCTTTATGCATAGCTTCAAATGTTGCTGGCAAAACTCCACCGTACTCACCATCAATATCTAACCTAATATTTTCCTCAGAAGAAATAGTTATCTTATTAGTATTAAAATATAATACATTTTTATGGTTGATATGTTCTCCCCTCAATATTTGGATAAATAAATTTGCAACTTCTGTCAAATCTGAATCCTTTATGATCAATACATCAAGTAGACCATCAATTACATCGGCATGTGGTGCTAACTTCGGAAACCCACCAACAGAAGAGCTATTTGATACAAGGAATAAGAGCACTTCTTCTTCACCTATAAATTCTTCACTTTCAAACTTCATCTTTACAGGCACTAAACCTTCTGATGCCAGTTCCCTTAATCCTTCCAAATAATATGCCAATCTTCCTAATACAACTTTTGCTTCAGCTTGAACTTGATATGCCACATTAGTGAACAGACCACCTGCTGCTACATTCACAAAGTAATTATCATTTACTTTCCCAATATCTATATCTATTATCTTTTCTGCCTTTATCATATTATAAAAATCTGTTACCCTAGTAGGCATATTCATAAAGCTTGCAAAATCATTTACAGTGCCAGCTGATAATATCCCCACAGGAAGACTCCGTTGGCTTAAAGCTATTCCTTTAGCCACCTCATTTACAGTACCATCCCCACCGACAGCAACAATAAAATCCCAATCGCCATTGCATGTCCTTATTGTTTCATACATTGCATCATCTTTTTCTTTAGTAAGAAATTTGCCTACAGTATAAC
>CAZZCQ010000147.1:0-1936 GCA_964652285.1 uncultured Tissierella sp. | reverse complement strand
CATCATCAAGTAACATTTTGCTCAACAAATCTATTTTTGCTTTTGCAGCTTGTCGTCCTGAAGAGGGGTTAACTATTAATTTTACATGTTTCATTATATCAACCTTTCAATATGATGATAATCAAAACTTAAATGTATTATATCCTATATGAAATAATATTGCATTATAAAAACATAAATATAAGAGCCCTATATCTAGGGCCCTATCGTTTATTGCTTATCATGTTTTTTATAGCCTCAAATACTTCCATAATGATATTTATATAATCAGTAAGTGTTTTGCTTCCGTATTGAAAAGCAAAAGCAGTGTCGGCTATACTGTTGGTAACATCGTCTACAGTATGGCTAACCTTCTCAGTTGTACCTTTTACAGTATTTGTAATTGATGATGCTTGAGCTGATATGGAGTGTACATTTCGAATTAATCCACTTATCTCTGGTGTTAGCTCTGAGATTGTTTGTTTAGTTTCTCTAGTAATTTCATTAACATTGTAGCTTATATCTGGTAATTGTTTTATAGTTGTATCTATTTCATTAATATTGGATTCTATCATGTCCTTAGCTTGACCTAATATCTTATTCACTTTACTCAATACTAAAATCAAGAAAACACCTGCTCCAATTCCAACTATAAATAACATTATAGAGAATAAATCATTTATTGTGAGATTTGCCTCCAAAGATTAAACCCCCTTATCCTTAGTGTTTTTTAGTTATGTTATTGGATTTCTTTCTTTAATTCTTCAGCCTTTTCTTCAACTATTTCCTCAATACTAGCAATTCCCTCTGCAGCATCTTCCATGGCATCTGCAACATCTTTCTTTAGATCATCCTTCAAATTAGACTTCTTATCTTTAATGGATTCAAGGTTACTTTTTACATCTTTAGCAATTTTATCTGCGAAATCCTTAGATGCATCTACTGATTCTTGAACAGTATGTTTTACATTGTCTGCTACTTCCTTTGATTTATTGCTAATATCTTTTCTAGTCTCTTTACCTGATTTAGGCGCAAATAAAACACCTATAGCTGCTCCTATAGCTGTACCAATTGCTGCTCCAGATGCAACATTTTTAGCAGTATCCATTTTCTTTCTTCTGTTAGCTTCTCTTTTCTTTTCTTCAAAGATGTTTCTAATCATTTAAATCTCCCCTTTGCTAATTTATTATTATTTAAACTTATTACCCTAAAAACAGCTAAACAAACAGTTTATTCATTGGTACTTGAATTTTCCCTCAAAAATTATCTGAACTAAAGCCTACTTGCTTGATATTAATTATGTTTCCACTCTAATTATATTTTATACATTGATTTTATAGTTTTCAACCAAAAATAGGTAAATACTCAAATAATCTGGCATTTGAATTCAAAATGTTTGCTTTGCATATGAAAAGGTCAATCTTATTAATAGTAATGATGAAATAAAAAATGGAAAATCATCAAGAACTATTGGATAAAGAAGATATGTATTATGATTTGTATAAGCTATAATATGGAGAGTAACACAAAGAAATCTCTTAGCTTTCACTAAGAGATTTCTTTGTGCCCACGATGCCGTTCCTCATTTAATTCACACCCGCCTATTTATAGGTGGGCATCTTGTTAGCAGCGTCTAACTTCCCCTCATGGGAGGCCTGTTATATCTCACTAAACGCAGACTCCCGTGTCTGATATGTCGGTTGAATTATCTGAGTAAGCGTACACCCTAGGCCATATTTCTTATTTATATTATACAATAATCTATACAAAACTTCAAGGATATATACTATCCATTTACAATTTCATCAATTTCATTTTCTTCCAATACTTCCTTTTCAAGTAATGATTTTGCTATAATATCTAGTTTATCCATTGATTTATTTATTATTTCCTTAGTTTCCATATACAAGGATTCCAAAGTTTCACTAGCTCGCATTACAATATCTACATCACTTTT
>CAZZCQ010000146.1:3215-4009 GCA_964652285.1 uncultured Tissierella sp. | reverse complement strand
AAACAACTAACTCCTTATATGCTGGTTGTCCAGGTTCTACAACTTCTCTAGATATAATATCTAAGTCTATAACTGTAAAGCCCTTATCTATTAGTATGGATGATACTGCAGATTTCCCAGATGCTATCCCACCTGTTATACCTATTATCATGCATTTAGTGTGTTTCATACCAACTATCCCCTACCTCGATATCTACAACTAAAGGTACCTTCAATGATACAGACCCTTCCATTATTCTTTTTAATAAATCCTTAACTTCATTAACTTCATCTTTATGAGCTTCAATAATCAACTCATCATGAACCTGTAATATGAGTCTTGATTTATAATTGTGTTCTTTTAAAGCCTTATAAACTTTGACCATTGCAACCTTGATAATATCAGCTGCACTTCCCTGTATAGGGGTATTCAAAGCTATTCTTTCACCAAATGAACGTACATTAAAGTTCTTAGCTTTTAATTCAGGTATATATCTTCTCCGATTTAATAAGGTTTCTACATAGCCCTTTTTTTCACCTTCGATAACAATATCCTTCATAAACTGTTTTACACCAAGGTAATTATCCAAATATTTATCTATGAAATCCTTGGCTTCCTTTCTAGTAATATTTAAATCCTGTGATAAGCCATAATCAGAAATTCCATATACAATACCAAAGTTTACAGCTTTTGCATTGTTCCTTATGCTAGGTGTTACCTCATCCATAGGAACATGAAATACTTGAGATGCTGTTTTTTTGTGAATATCTTCATTATGAATAAAGGCATCCATCATCTTAGAATCACCAGATAT
>CAZZCQ010000146.1:0-3205 GCA_964652285.1 uncultured Tissierella sp. | reverse complement strand
GAGCTAAAACCCTTAACTCAATCTGAGAGTAATCTGCATCAACTAAAGAAAAATCAGGTTTTTGAGAAATAAATGCCTTCCTAATTTGTCTACCATCCTCAGTTTTTATAGGTATATTTTGTAGATTTGGTTCAGTACTTGAAATTCTACCAGTTGTTGTGATGGTTTGATTAAAGCTAGAGTGAATTCTACCAGTTTTTTTATTTATTAAAGTCGTCAATCCATCTATATAGGTGGATTTGAGCTTGACTATTTGCCTATATCTAAGTATCTTTCCTATTATTGGATGTTTGTCCTCGAGTTTTTCTAAAACATCTACGCTTGTTGAGTATCCTGTTTTGGTCTTCTTGATTACAGGCAAATTCAGAGTTTCAAATAATATATCCCCTATTTGTTTTGGTGAATTGATATTAAATTCCATACCTGCTAATTCATATATTTCATCTGTCAGGGATTTTATCTCTTTATCATATGTCTCTCCTAAAGCAGCTAATTCATCTTCATCCACCTTAAACCCTATATGCTCCATATTGCTCAAGACTTCTACCAATGGTAACTCCACATTATAATATAGATTACGCATATTTAATTCATTTATTTTTTTTACCAGTATGGGTTCTAATTCAAAAACAGTTTCTAATGTGAAAGAGAGGAAATTAGCCCTATCCTCTAAGCTTATATCATTAAAGGTTTTTTTATTCTTCCCTTTACCAAGTAACATCTCTTCATCAGAACCATAATATCCCAAGTATTCCTCACTTAATTTGTTTATTGAATAATCACTTTGACTAGGATTTATAAGATATTGTGCTATCATGGAATCAAAGGAATAGTTCTTTATTTGAATACCATATCTAAATAATATAGCAATATCCTTCTTCAAACTATGACCAATTTTTTCTATATTAGAATCTTCAAATATTTCCTTGATATAGCATTTAAATATTTCTTGATTACCCTTTAAGTTAAAATAATATGTTGTACTGTCTTTTGTCTTTATTCCTAAATCAATAACCTCATCTTCTATTATATTTGAACCATCTATTAGAAACTTAAATGCAAATTTCCCATTATCTCTGATTAGATTAATTACTTTTTCCAATCTATCTTTCGCAATCACTTCATAAGAATATTCCCTTATTGGCTCTTGCTTATCTTTGTATTCATCGGGGACTAAATCTAGTAGACTTTTGAACTCAAATTCATCAAGCAATTTAATTAATTCTTCCCAATCTGGTTTCTTTGCTTTCAAATCCTGTATTTCTACTTCCAAGGGGACATTGGTAATTATCTCGCCTAATCTTCTACTTAAATAGGCTATGGCTTCATTTTCTATTAAATTTTCTTTTAGTTTCTTCCCACTTACATCATCTATGTTTTTATATATACCCTCTATGTCTCCAAATTGCTTGATAAGTTTCAAACCTGTTTTCTCGCCTATTCCTGGCACTCCTGGAATATTATCTGAACTATCTCCAATTAGGCCTTTTAAATCAATGAATTGATCAGGTTCAATACCATATTCATCGATTATTCTATCTCTATCATACTCTTCCATCTCAGAGATACCTTTTCTTGTCAGAAGAACTTTTGAATCTTTCGTTGCTAGCTGTAGATAATCCTTATCTCCTGTTACCATGATGACATCTAAGTCTTTTAATTCTCCTTCCCTAGCTAATGTACCAGCTATATCGTCAGCCTCATATTCATTCATTTCAAGACTTATGATGTTCATTGCTTTTAGTATCTCTTTGACAATCAAAAATTGCCCCGCCAATTCCGACGGTGTCGTTTGTCTTGTTCCTTTATATTCCTTGTATTCCTTATGTCTAAATGTAGGCCCTTTTTTATCAAAGGCGACGCATATATAATTTGGCTTATATTGCTCTTGTATTTTATTTAACATTGTCAAAAATCCGTAGACTCCATTAGTATATATGCCATCCTTTGTAGTCAATAATGGTAATGCATAAAAAGCCCTATGAAGTAATGAACTTCCATCTATTATAATTATATTTTCCCCGCACATATAATCACTCCCTATATTGTCATAATTAAAGTATATCCTAAAATAAGAAATCAGTAAACATGACTTAAATTTAAAATCTTGATTATTTTGTTCATATGTGTTAATATGAAAAATATTGGACTAAGCCGGTGTGTCGGAATTGGCAGACGACCGCGACTCAAAATCGCGTACCATAATGGTGTGTGGGTTCGAGTCCCACCACCGGCACCAAAAACTCAGCTCTTTAGTTCATACTATAGAGCTTTTTTATTGCCACCATTTCCTCATTACTTTGGATTTCTACCCCTTTATCTGATAGGAATACTAATTTTCAAACAACAGTTCGGTGGTTGTTGTTACAATTGTAAGTAATCTTGTAGCGTAAATTGTTATCATAAAGAAAGAACCAATAACTTTTTCACTCGCTGTTATCGACTCATCATCTGGCTCTTTGATAACTGACACATTCGATTGTTTTACATTGATTAAGTTTTTTTGCTTGCATTTCGGACAGAATAGATGGTTACCATTTGTTCACCTGTGCTATAAAATAACCTATGCTGATTGTTCAAATTGACTATTATACAGTTCTGTATAAAACCCATCTTGAGCTAATAATTCATCATGAGTACCACTTTCAATAATATCACCATTATCCATAACCAGTATCAGATCAGCATTTCTAATAGTAGATAGCCTATGAGCAATAATAAATGAAGTCCGTCCTTTCATTAGATTATCCATGGCTTTCTGTATCAAGATTTCAGTTCTTGTATCAACAGAGCTTGTAGCTTCATCTAGGATTAGCATAGGCGAATTTTTTATCATAGCCCTAGCAATGGTTATTAGTTGTTTTTGCCCCTCAGATATATTAGCATTTTCATCTAATATAGTATCGTATCCTTTTGGTAGTGTATTTATAAAATGGTGCAGACCTACAGCTTTACATACTTCAACTAGATCCTCATCCGAAACACTTTCCTTATTATATACAATGGTTTCTCTAACTGTTCCCTCAAATATCCAAGTATCTTGTAGTACCATACAGAACAACTCATGGCCATTCTCACGGGTAAGCTTGGATATAGGTATTCCATCTATGATAATTTCTCCTGCATCAATTTCATAAAATCGCATCAATAAATTAACTATTGTTGTTTTACCAGCCCCCTCTCGTGTCAAGGGTATGATAGAAAA
>CAZZCQ010000145.1:0-4028 GCA_964652285.1 uncultured Tissierella sp. | reverse complement strand
TTAGGTCTTTAACTCTTGTATCTGGATTTATTCCAGCTTTTGCTAAGATTTCATTGGACCTTGGTCTTCCAATACCATAAATATAAGTCAAACCAATCTCAACTCTTTTATCCCTTGGTAAGTCAATACCTGCAATTCTTGCCATTAAAGCCTGCACCTCCTAATTTGTACATTATCTCCAAAACTAGCCTTGTTTTTGTTTGTGTTTTGGATTCTCGCAAATAACCATTACTCTGCCATTTCTTTTAATAATCTTACATTTTTCACACATCTTTTTAACTGATGGTCTTACTTTCACTTAAATCCCTCCTATGCTACTTGTTTCGCCAGGTTATTCTACCTCTAGTTAAATCGTAGGGTGAGAGTTCAACAGTAACTTTATCTCCAGAAAGTATTCTAATATAATTCATTCTTAATTTTCCAGAAATATGGGCTAAAATCTCGTGACCATTTTCAAGCCTCACTTTAAATATGGCATTCGGTAATACATCAACGACTATACCTTCAACCTCTATTACATCTTTTTTAGCCATTATTTCGAACCTCCTGTTCCGCTCTTTAGAAACCTCATTTAAAGGGTTCTAATAGTTCTCTTATATACGCGTCATTAATCATCATATTATCTTCCACTTTTTCTATGAAATCATCTAATATTGTATTATATATGCTTAAGTGCTTAATTTTCTTCCGCTTTGGATTGTCCAGTTTTCTTGAAATTCCATCTACTATGGAAACATATTGAGCATCTATTATATCTAAAACCAAGAAAATTCTTCCCTTATCTCTTCCTGCTTTTGACTTTACTACTTGCCCAATAATTATGTCTTCTGTAGTAACCACGATTCTTCACCTCGTCTTCTTAACTGAAACAATATAGAAGAAAGATTGGTTATATCTATTAATTAATTGAATTGACTATTGTATTGAATACCTCTTCAATTGGTCTGGTACCATCAATATCTATTAACAATCCTTGTTCTCTATAATAGTCAATCAAAGGTTGTGTTTGTTCAAAATACACTTGGATTCGAGTACTCACTGTTTCCAATGTATCATCAACTCTCTGATATAATTCTCCTCCATCTAAATCACAGATACCTTCAACCTTTGGGGGATTATTATCTATGTGATAGGTAGCACCACATGTTTTACAAATTCTTCTACCAATCACCCTTTTTATTAATATATCCTTATCTGCATCAATATTGACAACTTTGTCAAGTTTTATACCCATTTTCACGAGTTCTCTATCTAGAGATTCTGCTTGTTCTACAGTTCTTGGGAATCCATCAAGTAAGAATCCATTAACACAATCATCTTCTGTTAATCTGTCTTTTACTATGGAAACAACTAAGTCATCAGGAACTAGTAAACCCTTATCCATATAGTCTTTAGCAGTTATTCCAAGTTCTGTGCCTTGTTTGATATTTGCTCTAAATATATCCCCTGTAGAAATATGCGGTATATTATATTCTTTTACTATATTTGATGCTTGAGTACCTTTCCCAACTCCTGGAGGTCCAAGTAGTACAATTCTCATATTTTTCATCTCCTATAGCCTATTTCAAAAATCCTTTATAGTGTCTCATCAACATTTGTGATTCTAATTGTTTCACAGTTTCTAAAGCAACACCAACAACTATTATAACAGCTGTTCCACCAAAATTAATATTCATATCAAATATCTTTGATAGAACCAGTGGTAGCGATGCTAGTATTGCTAGCGATCCTCCACCAACAAATGTCAATCTTGAAACTACTTTATTCAAATAGTCTGATGTTGGCCTACCTGGTCTAATTCCAGGAACAAAGCCACCATTTTGTTGTAAATTCTTTGAATACTCAACTGTATTAAACTGAATTGCTGTATAGAAATATGTGAAGAACATAATCAATCCTAAATTCAATATTGTATAAACCCAAATACCAACTGTACCTTGTGGGGTTAAGTATTTAGCTATCCATTGTGCTACTGCACCATCAGAAAACAATGTTATTGTCTGTGGTAATGAGAGTATTGAAGACGCGAATATTACAGGTAATACCCCTGCCATTAATATCTTCACAGGTATATGAGTGCTTTGACCACCATACATCTTTCTACCAACGACTCTCTTAGCATATTGAACTGGTATTTTTCTTTCTCCTTCTTGAAGTGCTACTACAAAAGCAATTATAGCTAAAAATACTAATCCCATGATTAATACTTTAACAAAATTTAATTCTCCTGCAAATACTCCTTCGAAAACACCCATTAAATCTGCTGGTAATCTGGAGATTATACCTACAAATATCAGCAATGAAATCCCATTACCAATACCTTTTTTTGTTATTTGTTCACCAATCCATATCAAGAATGAAGTACCCGCCACTAATGTGACTACAACAATAACCTTTTGCAACATTCCAGCACTAGGGTCTAAAGCATCTCTAAATATACCCATTGTATAACCTATTGCCTGAACTGTAGCTAAAACTACTGCAAGTATCCTTGTCAACTTGTTGATTTTCTTTTTACCCTCTTCTCCTTCTTTAGCTAACTCTTCCAATCTTGGTATAGCTATTGTAAGAAGTTGTATTACTATAGATGCAGTGATGTAAGGATAAATATTAGTTGCAAATATAGAGAAGTTACTAAAGGTTCCACCTGCCATCATATCCAAGAACTGTAATATTCCACCTTGAGATTGCCCAAATATATACTTAATAGCATCCTTATTCATGTAAGGAACAGGTATACTTGAACCTAATCTAAATACCAAGAGCATCAATAATGTGAAAATAATCTTTTTCCTAATTTCTGGTATTTTCCATGCATTCCTTAAGGTAGATAGCATCTATATCACCTCAACTTTTCCGCCTGCAGCTTCTATCTTTTCTGCAGCAGACTTACTAAAACCTTGTGCTTTTACTGTTAATCTTTTTTCTATATTACCATTTCCTAATACCTTGATACCATCAATTACTTTGCCTTTTTTTACTAGCCCCTCTGTGATTAATAAATCAGGAGTGACCACTGTATCATCATCAAATACATTTAAATCTTCTATATTAATTATTGCAAAACTCTTTGCAAAAATATTTGTAAACCCTCTCTTTGGAAGCCTTCTAAATAATGGCATTTGGCCTCCTTCAAATCCAGGTCTAACTCCTCCACCGGATCTTGCATTTTGACCCTTGTGTCCTTTTCCAGAAGTTTTACCTGTACCGGATCCAATACCTCTACCTAATCTCTTCCTTGCTTTGCTTCCTCCGCCTTCATTTGGCCTTAATTCATGAAGTTTCATTGGGTACACCTCCTTACGTTTAGTCTATTACTTCAACCATGTAGTCTACTTGATGTATCATACCTCTAATTTGAGGGGTATCATTCTTTTCAACTACTTGACCAATCTTTCTTAATCCTAGAGCTTTTATTGTCCTCCTGTGGGTCTCAGGTTTTCCAATTAGGCTTTTTACCAATTTTATCTTGATCATAGTCATTCTTAATCCCCCCTAGCCTAATAATTCTTCTACTGATTTTCCTCTTAATTTTGCAACTTCTTCAGCCCTTTTTAATCCCTTTAAAGCATCCATTGTTGCATTTACAACATTTCTAGGGTTACTACTTCCTAGTGATTTTGTTCTTATATCTCTTATTCCTGCTAACTCACATACTGCACGAACTGCTCCACCTGCTATAACCCCAGTACCTTCTTTGGATGGTTTTAATAATACTCTACCTGCACCAAATACACCTGTTATCTCATGAGGTATTGTAGTTCCTACCATTGGTACTTGAATGATATGTTTCTTAGCATCTTGAATTGCTTTTCTAATAGCTTCAGGTACCTCTAATGCTTTTGCCATACCAACTCCAACATGACCGTTTTCGTCTCCAACTACAACAAGAGCACTAAATCTAAAATTTCTACCACCCTTTACAACCTTTGTTACACGATTTATATTAACTACTCTTTCTTGTAAGTCTAATTCATCTGCATTAATAAATGTGCGATCCATTAATTCCCCTCCTTCTATTAAAACTT
>CAZZCQ010000144.1:3003-4040 GCA_964652285.1 uncultured Tissierella sp. | reverse complement strand
TTGATATTATTACCTGATTTAATGGAGCTATATAGAAATTCAGGCATAACAATTCTACCAATTCTTTTGCTTTCTCCTTCTGCAAATACAATATTAGACTTTCTATTTTTGAGTTCTTCGTAAACTAGGCTTTCGAACATCTTTTGAGAATTTGGAGGGTCTAAACCTACTCCGCCTAATAAAGAACCTCTATGATTGGCACATCTTTCTAAATCTAATATATCACTACCTAAATCTTTAAGGCATTTCAAAATCTCTGTTTTCCCCACACCACTATTTCCATATAATACGATAAATTTTATATCATCAAGAACTTTTGGAAGGTTTTCATTGATAAAATGCCTATACCCTTTATAACCGCCTTCTAACTTAATGGCATGAACCCCTAAAGATTTTAGTAATGAAACTATAGATTCACTTCTAAAGCCACCTCTTGCACAAAAAAATACTAAATTGTTATAACTATTATCTAGTTCTATTACCTTATCAAATATTGCAGGAAGTTTTTTGGAAGCTGCAGCTACACCAATTTTTTTTGCCTTATTTATATCTCCACTCATATATTCAGTACCAATATGAGCTCTTTCTTCATCAGAAAAGATAGGAATATTTATAGAACCTGGAATGGTTTCAGAATTATATTCTTTAGGACTCCTAACATCTATAAGTTGATAGTTACCATTTAATTTGTTTTTCTCCAAATCCTTATACTTAATTTCTCTATACATATAAATGCTCCTCAATTCTATAATGATGTAGTTTTCTGCCTATAGGAATTTAAGCTATTGCTTTATTATTATACACCTATAATAAGAGATAAAAAAGCGATTATTTAAGAATCTTGGGGATGTGTGTTGTTAGAGTAGATATAATAGTGTATAATTAGAAATGTGTGAATTTTCACAATTTGAGTAGGGAGATTATTTTTAAGTTTAGAAGTTGGAGAAAGCAGATATAGGGCTGAAAAGCTTTGGCAAAAGAAAATAAGATATAAAAGGATGTGTTTAAACTTGAAATCAAAAGTATTTTTTGTAACT
>CAZZCQ010000144.1:0-2993 GCA_964652285.1 uncultured Tissierella sp. | reverse complement strand
AACTCTTTTTATTGTTCTGGTCTTTTGTATGAAAGGAAAAGCTTATGCTGAAACAAGTGAAATAAGAGATCATTGGGCTTATGAGACCATAGAAAGGTGGATTGACCAAGGATTAGCACAAGCTTACTCTGATAACAGCCATAAACTCGATGAATCGATTAGCAGAGCCGAGTTTATAACACTAGTAAACCGGGTTTTTGAATTAAAGGATGGTAAAAAGGCTAAATTTACCGACATATCAGAAGGGCACTGGTTTACTAATGAAATAGGGATAGCAAGTGCCATGAATTATATTTCTGGATATGATGATGGTACCTTCAGGCCTTATGATTATATCAGTCGTCAGGAAGTAGCTATGATATTATCAAGGATACTATACTTGGAATATTATGAAGGTGGATTAGAAAATGATGAAGAGATTCCGTTATGGAGCAGGGATGCAATAACAAGTGTTGTAAAAGCAGGTCTTATGTCTGGTTATCCAGATGGGACAATTAAACCAATTCGAGCCATAACACGCGCTGAAACAATAGTTATCTTAAATAGGGTTTTACATATGTCAATGGATACCATTACTTATAATGTGGGGGGAGTATATGGACCTGAAAATGGAATAAAAATACTTAATACAAATGTATTATTAAATACTGAGGGCATCGTTCTACAGAATCTAGTAATTAACGGAGATTTACTTATAGATGCAGATTTAGCATATGGTGATGTCACATTAGAAAGTATTACTGTTAAAGGTAAAATCATCATAAAAGACGGAGATAAAAACCTTGTATTATTCCAGGGATGCAATCTAAGTGACATGACTGTAATAATGGATAGTGAAAAAGCCAGAAAGACTAGAATATTATTGTCTGGTGATTTTGATAAAATTAATATAGAGGATGGAAATGTCCAACTTGAGATAATAGATGGTGTGATAAAAGAACTTATTCTTGATGGCAAAACAGAGGTATCGGGTCAAGGGAAGATAGGAATAGTGAATATTAATAGTGGGGGATGCATTATAGAACAAGAACCGTCTATTATTAGGATAGCTAATAAAATTGTAGCAAGGGTATGTGGTAGGATAGTTGGTACTGCCATTTCTGATGATAGTGATGGTACCTGGAAGGAGCCTATAAAAGATAAGAAAGCAATTATTGATTGTGACAAATCTTCTGCAGTAAGAGCTTCTAATGAGTCTGTAAAGGCGGGCATTAATAATGTTACTATTGAGATTGAGTTAAAGGATAATAATGATAATCCTATTAGCGGTGAGTATGAAATTCGAATAGATGATTTGTTTGATAAGACCATTATTTTTGATTCTCATGGAAAGGCTACTGTAAGCTTTTCTGTAACAAAAACAGGGCTTTATAACAAAAAACTTGAGATAAAAAATGATTTAGGCGTGTGGAATACAATTAATGATAATTTTGATTTTATAGTTATGAATGCTGAAGCAGTAAGACTAGAAATCCATCATCAACCATTTATTAATAAAAAAGAATTAGGACCTAAACTTCTTGTCTATGATCAATACGATAATAGGGTTTATGATTCCACAATTAGAGTATCAGCATCAGTAGGTGGAGGAAACTATGAGTTAGGTGGTGTAACTACTATTGAAGTAGATCTTGAGAAATCAGGAGGAATTATTGAGTTTACAGACTTAGAGGCAATTACCGATAAACATGTCTTTGATGCAAGTATAATCTTCAGTGCAGATGGCATATCTCCAGTTGAATCTGAACCTTTTTATATTGTATTTCTTAATCCTAAAATAGCTGGTAATTCAAAAGTTGGAGAAATACTTGCTATAACAGATGTTTGTCCTCCTAGTGATTTGATTACATATCAGTGGAAGAGAAATTGCGTAGATATACCAGGAGCTACAGATACAAGTTATAAGTTAACAGATGCGGATATAGGTAGATCTATCAGTGTAGAGGTTAAATATGGAGAAACAACAATGGCTAGTGATTCAACAGAACTTATTACAAAAGGAGAGGGAACAAAAGAAAATCCGTATCTTGTAGCAACCATAGAGCAGCTTGATGGATATGTAAGGGACAAGCCTAGTCTTCACTATGAACAAATAGAGGATATTGATTTAATTGGTTATAATTGGGAGCCAATTTGTGATTTTACTGGAGTATTTGATGGGAATGGCTATATAATAAGTAATTTGACAAGCAATCTACTAGAGAATAATAATGTAGGTTTATTTTCAAGATTAATGTTAGGCGGTGAATTAAAAAATATTGAGCTGAAATCTGTAAATATTGAAGGTGAAAACTATATAGGAACTTTGGTTGGTTATAGTTTTGGGAATATATTTAATTGTCATTCTGAAGGGATTGTTAGGGGGGTATCTGCAGTAGGAGGCTTAGTTGGATATAGTGAAAATGGAGATATAGTAAATTCTTCTTTTGATGGGGATATAATTGGCTCTGGCTTATCTTATATTGGAGGTCTAGTTGGCAGGTTAAAAAATGGTAAAATAGACAAGAGCTTTGTTACAGCAGTAATTTCAGCCCTAAATAGTGGAAACCATGTTGGTGGTTTAGTAGGACATAATTTAGATGGAAATATCAGCAATTGTTATGTCATAGGAGATGTTATAGCAGACTCATATATGAATGTAGGAGGATTAGCAGGTTCTATAACGATAAATTCCAAGATAATAAACAGTTATTCTGTAGCTAATGTAAAAAGTGCAGGTTCCGGGGGAGGTTTAGTTGGAAGTGGCAAAGGGAATATAATAAATAGCTACTATAATATCGAGGTTTGCGAATTGAATGATTCAGAAAAAGGAGAAGGACGCACAACTAAGCAGATGTTAGAAGGAGAAAAAAATAGTAGTTTTGAAGGAGTATTAATCTATGAGAATTGGGATGAGGAAATTTGGAACTTTGGAGATGATACTGATTACCCTAGTATGAGATGACTCATTTATTTAAAACTTTTATAATATATACTCATAAGAAGCTTATTAA
>CAZZCQ010000143.1:0-4067 GCA_964652285.1 uncultured Tissierella sp. | reverse complement strand
AATTCAGTAGTATTACCTATTGTCAATTGACCTTGTGGAGATGTTGGTTTGACAGGACCTTCAGGCTCGTCTACAGGCTCCTGATCATCAACTGGTGGTGTATCTACAGGTTCTTCGTCCTGTGAACAGCCAAACATAAATACTGAAAGAAGCATTGACAAGATAAGTAATAACACTATACTTTTTTTCATCATTGTAAATTATTCCCCCTTAATTTATAATTTTTTATTTTAAAAGTAGATATGTCTATCATATCACTTTAAAACTGATTTAAGAAAACCCTGCATAGAATTATATTAGATAATGCTTGTATTTATGTTCTACTATACTGACAATAATCAATTATCTAATAATTTACTCTATTTTATACTAAATCACATAATATTTCAACTTATTTATATAGCTAGTCCAAAATAAGAGCTAAAAATAAATAATTAGAATTATAACAACTGTGATAAAGTAATGCAACGGTAAAATGTTGAAGTTTAATTATATATAATATCTTACCATTAAAAAAAATAATTACAATCTAAATAACTCCTAATATAAATGGTCAATCTAATTGTAAATACCCAAACTCATTTTTTAATGAATCTGGCTACAAGCATTTCTAAGGTATATAAAATTTAATGGCGTTTGCAATGTTGATTAGTAGCACTACAACCATGGCTTTAGTAAACAGCTTTTCGATAATTTCGTTTGATATTTTATTCCTATAATTTGAGCCAATTACACCGCCTAATACACCTCCCACTACCATAAGAATAAGGATAAGTATATTAAATTCAGGTAGTCCATTGGTAATTATTAGATATGATAGACTTGATAATTGGGAAAACATGATTATGAATATATTGTTCAAAGCTGCTATCCTAGCTGGCATTAAGAAGAATATTGTAAGTATAATTATATTCATAGGTCCTCCACCAATACCAAGAAAAGATGATATTAGGCCTAGAATGAAACCTATTATCGTTGTCATAAGGATATTATCTTTAAACATCCTTTGAAACTTACTACCTCTCTTTAGATGGGAGATAGCATATATAGTAAATATTAGGATAATCGACATGATTATTGATTGAATAAGTCCCACATAGTTTTCAGTACTCAAGTAGGTCTCTAATAATATGAATGTTCTCTTGCCAAATATCCCCCCTAAAATAGCTCCTATAGCCAAAGGGACTGCTACTAATAATTTAATTTCATTTTTAATTCCATTCTTACCCTTTAATAAGGAAGCCACTGACATTGAAAGAACTGTACATCCTGATAGAAAACTTATTGTTTCTACACTCAATACTCCCAATATATCTAGTGTGGGTTTTATAATGATTCCCCCACCAATACCACAAATACTCCCTATAATCGATGCTAAAAAACTCACTAAAAAAAAGATTAGTCCCATCAATATCACCACCTATAAAAAACAATGAAATATCTATATGTTAACTTAATCTATATTATAAAACCCACAATTATGATTATATCATAATGGCTATGATTGGAAAAATGTTAATGATAGATATATTTTTTTCAGGTTCTATATCTAATAACCAATAAGTAAATACATAAAAACCTTGCAATATTTTAAATTACAAGGTTTGATTTGGTGCGCCATCAGGGATTCGAACCCTGGACACCCTGATTAAGAGTCAGGTGCTCTGCCAGCTGAGCTAATGGCACAAATTCAACACATCTTTTATTATACTACCCTATTTTGATTTTGTCTAGGCAGTTTTTAAAAAATAGATAATAAGTGTATCTACCTTATTATCTACTATAACTTATTCTATATAGTTTTCTTCCAGGAAGAATAAACCTATTGTGCCTGGTCCTACATGGGCACCAATTACTGCTCCAATTTCGCCAATAACAAACTCCTTGGTGCCAAATTTATCAGAGATAATCTCTTTTAACTTTGTTGCATCTTCCATATTATCTGCATGACAGATACCTACTACTTGAGTTGACAAATCTGCTGCTTGTAACCTTTCTTCCATGATTTTTAGCATAACTTTATATACTTTATTCTTGCCCCTTACTTTTTCTATAGGAATTAATCTACCATCTTCCACATTCAATACAGGTTTGATATTTAGTAATCCTCCTACAAATGCTTGGGACTTGGTTACTCTTCCACCCCTAAATAGATATTCCAAATCATCTACTGTAAATACATGTTGTATCTTATCCATATAGAATTTAACTGCATTAAGAATCTCTTCCTTAGTTTTACCCTCTTGTGCAAGTTGTGCTGCCTTAAGGACTATCAACCCTTGCCCAATGGAAGCTGCTTTTGTATCAATAAGCTCTATATCTAAATTTGGATAATCTTCAATTATTTGGTCTTTGACCATTACTGATACTTGATAAGTCCCTGATAGTTCTGAAGAGAAACCAAGATAAATTACAGTATCATTATTCCTTGCAAATTCTATGAACTTCTCTTCAAAAAATTTGGCAGGCACTTGAGATGTTTTGTATATTATCCCTTCCCTCATACCATCATATACTGTTTTAGGTG
This sequence comes from uncultured Tissierella sp., assembly GCA_964652285.1. Lineage (GTDB taxonomy): Bacteria > Bacillota > Clostridia > Tissierellales > Tissierellaceae > JAAYTL01. The sequence goes on along the minus strand of CAZZCQ010000143.1, from coordinate 1,540 downwards.
AAATAGTGACACCATCAAAATACTGTTCCTCTCCTTTGATAACTGCCAATGGTACACTGTCAATATTGTACTGTAAAAGCAAATCCTTAGGTAAATCACTAGCGCTATCTGTCAGTATCTTTATTCCCATTTGAAAACCTCCTTAACATATAGTATCCATTATACCTATAATACATTATTTTAATCAATATGACAAAACTAATTTTATTGGTATATATCTTAATAGTGGAAAATAAATTAGTAATAGGAAAGTTAAAAGGGGTGGCATATATGAAATTCTTATTTATAAGAAGAAAGGTAGTAAATTGGATCCTTACTATTATTGTAGCAATTATCATCTGTTTAATTTTAATCTTTATTTTTAAATAACCAATCAAAAAGTAGAAAATAGCAGCTTATGTGCTGCTATTTAAAATGGTACAAGCTTATTACAAGGCTTCTAGATTATGTATCAAGGTATTCTTTTCTAGCATATAAACTCGCTTACTATCTTCTTCTAAGGAAAGGCTTAGGGTTTGCAATTGATTATTTATTTTTTCCAGTGCATCAGTCTTTTTTTCATCATCACCCATCAATGTTCTTATCCTATTGATATTCTCTTCCTTCGAAGCTATAGCAGATTCTGCCCCTTTTTTATCACCTGATACAGCCTTGATATAATATTGATAGGCAGAGTATTTTAAATCACAAATCTCACCCCTATAATCATCCTTATATAGATTAAAGAATGGTTTTAGATTGAGTAGAGATAGGCTAGCATATTCATAAATATTCAATATATCCCTTTGTTCAACTGCACTGGTCATTTTATTTATGCTTTCTTTGATTTCTACTACCCTATCTTTTGATGCACCTTTTTTTATACCTTTGCTTTCATAATCACTCCATCCAAGGTATATATTTTCTAGGGATATATCCATATTCTCCCATGTTTGTTTAAGCTTTTCGTCTTTGCTATCTTCATTGAAGCCATCTTTTGATTCCCTATCATCTGCAGAATCTGAACTTTTTGCTTCTGGGTTTTTATCTTCCTGATTCTGCGGATTATCTGATTCTTCTCCTGAAGGGGGTTCTTCAACACCCTGTTGTAGTTCTGTTTTTTCTTCATTATTGAAGTCTATACCTTGATATATTCTTTCAATTTTATCAACATTATCTAATATACTGCTTAATTCCTTATAGATATCTTCTAGAGAATCTGGTGCTTTGTCCAAAACCTTTAATTCAGATTCCTTACCATTACCTGTACAACCATTTATAACTATTAAAATAATTATTGAATAAAGAATAATTTTGAATTTCAAAATAAAATCACCTCATGGTTAGTCTAACCACCAGGTGATAATAATATTATATCTTAGTTTATAAAATTGGTGATAATAGGCGAGAAATGGATTCTTTGATTTTTACTATATTAGATCTATTATTGTATATCTCATCTGTAATCTCCTTGCAATCGGATAAATCATCCATGAATCTCTCGGTGAGTTTTAAATTTATTCCTTCATCATAAATAAAAGCATTGACTTCAAAGTTCAAT
>CAZZCQ010000142.1:0-4161 GCA_964652285.1 uncultured Tissierella sp. | reverse complement strand
TGGAAGAAATGGACTGCAATCGCTGCTTCTTTGGTCTTAATGGTATCTATAGGTGGGATTTTGATTAAAAATAACATGCTACCAATCGGTGAATCTAGTGGTGGTGGAGGACATGACGGTGGTTCTAGCTTTATGTCCTATGCTGGTCCAGTATTCTCCTTGATTTTAGCTGAAGAGGACAATGGCATAAGGGCTGAGCGGGAGATTACCTTTGATTTCCCATTTCCAAGCGAAGAAAGCATCCGTATTTGGGGGTCTGAAGTGGAGGACTCCTATATCCTAAGCAACCCTTCTATAGATGAAAAAAGATTGACTGTTCTTTATCCATTTACAGGGTCTTTCAATAGACTTGGCCCCCTAATACCTGAGATAGTAATTGATGGGACTTCTATAGACCCTAAACTATACCCAGGAGGCGATTTTGCTGATTCCTCTTATCTTCTGGATTCGGATTCTAGAGGTAATGGTTTTCAGATATCAGGCTGGGAAGGTTACAAATCCCTCTTAGAGGATGGCAGTTATAAAAGGGATGCATTGTCTCCAAGCCCTAGTCTAGATCAAGATGTTATAGTCTATAGCTTTACAGATTTTGAATCGCCAGATGAGTATGATGCAGCTAGCCAAGCCATATTCTTTAATATAGATACAGAAAAGACCAGGGTTTTGACATATGGTTTTAATGGTGCAGAATTCCATGAAGATGGTTTCCGTAGATTTTCTTATTTTGTACCAAAGGAAGATCATGCAGCTAAAGATAGTGCAAAGGTGCTTGTAGTGATTGGAGATGATATTGGAGACTATTCTCTTCAGGGTTATAAGACCGGGGCTTGTGAAGAGGGTAATGAGCTAGAAGGTGTATCTGCTACAATTACAAAATCAGAGGAAAATCTAAATGATTTAATGGGATTTCTTATTAATGATTTCTTAGATTTATACTATGACGAAGATGGTCTATATAGAGTAGATGATGAGATGTTTTTTGGAGCCTTTTCTGAGCTTGTCAATAAACATAATCTCTTCTCTCTTCCAGAAACAGACAATTATAATTATACTAGTATTGAAGATATTATATCTCTGACCAACTACCATGATAGAGTATTCTACTTAGGCTTTGAAGTGAATATTCCTGCTGGTGAGAGTATCGAAATTACTGTTAATATGCATAAAGAGCCTAGCCATGATTATAGTGGTGTCAAAAGAGCTAATGAGGGAGTACAAGGATATGATATTGTGACCCAATTATCTAGTAATTTAATCTTTGATAGTCAAAGAGCTGCCTTGGCATCAGTAGAAAATATAAAAATAGTTCGCCAAAATTTTGGATTTGACTTAGGAAATGGGATAAGTCAAGTAGAGCTTGATATGGATATGGAACATTATTATTTGGAAGTAAAACCTCTTGAATGATGAATTTTGATATATTTCGGGTGGCCTTTGACCACCCGAAGTTTGTCTTCCAGAGGAGCGCAGCGACGAAGAATCTGTGTTTTAACTCATAAGATTCTTAGGTCAGAAATGACAAGTTCGCTAATCTGATAATAATAGTTTAATATTAGGAAATATTAAGATATAATGAAACTATAAACTTTTTCTATGCAAGGTGATTTTAATGATGGAATTATCAAAATTAAAAATAAAATCAAAAGAAGATGTAAGTCTTTTAGCAGAATATTATATGATTGTTAAGGATTTGATTCAAGATAAGTCTGTACAGTCTATGAATGACTATATACAACATGCTGATGTAAGTTGCCTTGAACATTGTCTGAATGTATCATATAAGAGCTTCTTACTATGCAGACATTTAAACCTAGATTATAGGTCGGCAGCTAGGGGAGGATTACTCCATGATTTCTTCTTATATGATTGGCATATTACTAAACCAGAAAACGGATTACATGGATTTACTCATGCAAGGACATCTTTGGAGAATGCTAATGAAAGATTTGACTTGAATGAACTTGAAAAGGATATTATTGCAAAGCATATGTGGCCATTAAACTTGAGTTTACCTAAATATAGGGAATCCTTTATCGTGGTTTTAGTGGATAAATATTGTTCATTGGTGGAAATAGTAAGGGGGAAGCTTGCTAGATGTACTATACACAGGCTAAATGGTTATTAGTATTTTTTATATATTGTTTTCTAGGATGGATGTGGGAGTCCACTTATGTCTCAATCAAAAAAAAGGAATGGGTTAACCGTGGATTTCTCTATGGACCCTTACTACCGATTTATGGATTTTCAGCGATTGTTATGTTGTGGATTACTTTACCTTTTGAAGATAATGTAGTACTTATATTTTTATTAGGTTCAATTGGAGTTAGTGTAATCGAATATATAACAGGCTTTACAATGGAGAAAGTATTTAATATAAGGTATTGGGATTATTCATATCGAAAATTCAATATAAATGGACATATAAGCCTATTTACATCTCTTGCTTGGGGTGTTTTTTCTCTTTTATTAGTAAAGCTAATGCATCCTTTTGCTGAAGAATGGATACTTCAAATACCACATTATATAGCAGAGCCACTTAGTTTGGCACTGTTGGTTAGCTTTGTTGCAGATGCAACCATATCTATTCAGTCTGCTTTAGATATGAAGAAGCTTTTGAAACTTATCACAGAGCATAAAAAACTTATATCTTCACTTGAACTAAAGATAAGTGAAGTTGCTTCAGATTTGAATCAAACCTCAGAGGAGTTTAAGAGATACACTCATAATATTAGAGCAGCATTAAATCATTTTATTCAACCATATCAAAATAGAGATGAAGCAGAAAAACAATCAAAAATAGAATTAACATTAGAATTGATTCAAAAACAAAGATATAGAAGATTTAACTTGTTGAAACAATTGGATGAAAAAGTAGATACAACTATTAAAGCAATCCAATCGAAGGTTGATTCTACTTCTTCTAAACTAGAAGATATACAATTAACCAGAGGCCTAAAGGATCTGGATGATTTTAAAGGTGTACTTAAAAAGATAGAATTAAACATAGCATCTCTGAGGGACAAGGAATTAAGAGCAGCAAGTAATATCATCCGCAAATATCCTTTCTCATCTTCTAAATATTTTAAGGATGCCTTAGATGAGATAAAATCACTAAATAAGTCAAACAAGGAAAAGAATAAAGAAGCATAGTCTATAAGCATCATGCATGTAATCGTGTAAGTGTGGTCTTTGACCACCTCTCTTTTTTGGCTCATAAGATTCTTCGCTGTTGCTCAGAATGACAACGACAGTCTTTTTAAGTTTTTTGAAAATAGTTATAATGGGATTAATATATAGGTGATATTATGTTATAATTATTCTAAGAAAGCATGATATTAACGGTTTTGTATGATTTATATTATAATCGAGGGGCTGATTGGATGAAATTCTATGTCGCTGTTACTGAAAGTAATTGGTTCAATTATTTATCTTCAATTAATCCAGACGAAGTTAATTTTTGGAAACATAGTATTGAAAACTTCAGAGCTATTGATACAGGGGACCTATTCTTATTTAAGCTAAGATATCCTGAGAATTATATAGTTGGGGGAGGATATTTCTTTAGAAATATCAATCTATCTGTCTCAGATGCATGGAAGACTTTTGAAGAGGGTAATGGGGCGAAGACAGCCAAAAGTTTTTCGAGACAGGTTTATGAGTCGAGAGATTCGAGTCCTTTAGAAGAGACTGAATTAACAATTGGATGTAATGTACTATTAGCGCCTTTTTTCTTTGAGGAAAGGGATTGGATATCAGCTCCTGATGATTGGAAGCCAAATATTGTACAAGGGAAGATTTATGATACAGAGACTGTAATTGGCAAGGAGATCTATGGGAGAGTTAAAGAGAGATTGATGAAATATGATTATTATAACCATGATTTGATTTTAGCTCCTTTTCCAAAACTAGGACAAGGCTCCTTTAAAATTATCGTCAAAGAAGCCTATGGAGGAAGATGTGCCATTACTGGCGAAAAAGCGCTTCCTGTATTAGAAGCTACTTATATCAAACCATACTTAGATTATGGTCCAAATACACTTGATAATGGAATCTTGCTAAGAAGCGATTTGCGAATTTTATATGATAGAGGATATTTGACCATAACCAATGATTATAGGGTTAAGATTAGTAATAGATTGAAAGTGGACTATGGAGAGGATA
>CAZZCQ010000141.1:0-4173 GCA_964652285.1 uncultured Tissierella sp. | reverse complement strand
AGCATCAATAACTCTATCAGCACTTTCATCAATCTTTGATGCAATCTTTGCAATTGAATCTCCTTTAATTGCTATATCTCCATAAAAACCAGGATTACTTGTGCCATCTACTATAAATCCATTTTTAATGATTAAATCATAATCGCTCATTCTTTTCCTCCTTCTTAAATGTCCAAAGTCACACTCTCTAAATCCTTAGGATACTTAGTTATAACTTCACATCCATCTTCTGTTATAATCACAATGTCTGAATGCCTAAAACCTGCTAAACCTTCTATATAAATCCCTGGTTCACTTGAAAATACCATCCCAGGTTTCATAACAGTTTGATCCCCAGCAGCAACATAAGGTGATTCATGCTCCTCTAGTCCCTTTCCATGACCTGTTCTGTGTTTGATACAAGCACCATATCCTTCATTAGTAATAAATCTAGCTACTTCTTTCTCAACCTCTTCACAGATTGCTCCAGGTTTCATAAGCTCTATGCCCAACAATTGAGCCTTTCTCATTACTTCAAATGCATCAACCATTATTTTATCTGGCTCACCAACAAAGAAAGTTCTTTCACATTCTGTTCTATATCCCCAGACATTTGTTCCAGTAGATAAAATCATATTGTCACCTTTTTCAACCTTTCTTGCACTTGGTAATGCATGAGGTGTAGATGTTCTTACACCACTAGGCACTAATGAACCAGCAGGTCCCCCTGGAACATAGATTACTTCTTCCATATCCACAATCATCTTGTCTACTGTTTCAGTTATCATCCTGTTAAGAAGTCCTAGTTCAGTAACTCCTGGCTTTAACATCTCTTTACCTGTAGTAACCATATAGTCAGAATAATAAGCTGATAATTTCAGCATCCTTACTTCCTCTGGTGATTTTATTTGTCTAAAATTCATTATTTGATCATCTACACTAACATGAGTAAAAATCTCATTCATCCGCTTGTATCCATTCAAATCTAACTCATCAACAGCAACATTTTTAATATCTGTAAGGTTAGACTTTAAAACCTTATTAAGAAAATCAAAGAGGTCAGCTTTTGAACTGAAATCATCATCATATGAATATACCTTATCAAGTTGCTCTAACTTAGCAGCCTCATGATATTCCATCTTTGGTGTAAATGCATATGTCTCTCCTGTTTTGTGAATATATAAAACGACAGATCTTTTACCTGGATAATAATACAAACCCAAATAAAATATATTGTATGGATTAAATACGAAAAATCCATCTAGACCAGACTCATTTACATAATCCACTATTTTCCTAATTCGACCTTTATATTCTTCTAAGGTAAATCCTCCCATGATATTCCTCCTATTCTCTACTTATCTTTGGGTTAAGAGCATCCCTTACACCCATACTTAAAAAGTTGAATGAAATTACAAACAATATTATTGCTAAACTTGGAAATAATGAAAACCACCATGCTGTTCCAAATGCTCCACTTTGATAAGCATTATGTAGAATTTTCCCCCAACTATGAGTAAGTGGATCTCCTAAGCCCAAAAAGCTAATAGATGATTCGCTAATAATCGATGACGCCATTACTATGGTCAAATTTATAAATATTGGAGTACTTGCATTTGCTAGTATATGTTTACCAATAATACTGCTAGTCCTTATCCCTAAACTCTTCGCTGCCTCTATATATTGCATTCCACAGACCCTCAGTGTGGAAGCTTTCGTAATTCTCGCTATATCTGGCCATGAAAATATTCCTATGATAAAGGCAACTGTATTAATACTTGTGGATTCTGCAATAGCTGCAATAATTATCATCAATGGAAGTGACGGAATTGTAAGAGCAATATCAGTAATCCCCATCCCTATAGTGTCAAACATTCCTCCAAAATACCCAGATACCAAACCAATAGGGACACCTATTACCAAAGCTAAGGTTACTGCGATTATTGCTACCTTTATCGATGATCTAGTCCCCCAAACTACTTGTGAGAACAAGCTAAGACCCATATCATCCGTACCAAAGATATGTTCAGTTGAAGGAGGTAGTAGCTTATCTTGGTAATCCCCATACCCTGACACTGGTTCAGCTATGATTGGTGCAAATAATGCTACTAAAAATATCAGTAATACACCAAACAATCCAATCATGCCTAATTTATGATTAAAAAATGCCTTAATTTCTTTTCCCCATCTTGCCTTAAATTTTGATTTTTTTTCCAATTGTCATCACCTCTAGTCCAATTTAATTCTAGGATCTAAATAAGCGCAAAAAACATCTGTAATAATATTCATTATAATGACGCTTAAAGCTAAAATTATAAATGATCCCTGTAGTATAGGAAAATCCTGTTGGCTAACTGCTTGATATACCATTCTTCCAACACCTGGATATGCAAACACTGTTTCTGTAAGCACTGCACCACCCACCATTCTACCTATCATCAATCCTGCTGTTGTAACTGTAGGTATCATTGCATTCTTAGCAGCATGTTTCCATAAGACTCTTTTTTCTTTCATACCTTTGGACCGAGCAGTTCTTATGTAATCCTCTGATAAAACATCAATCACGCTACCCCTTGTATATAGAACATAGTTGGCAAGATAAATGGCCATCAAGGTAATGACTGGCAATATAAGGTGTTTTCCCACATCTAAGAAGTACTCCCATCCTCCACCAATTCCTGGTGTATATGCACCCCCTATGGGCAGAATGGCTAGATGAAATCCAAACATATAGAGTAGGGTAAAACCCAACCAAGGAACAAATATTGAAATTCCAAAAATTGCAATTGCGTTAACTATTTGATCAAACAAACTACCCCTTTTATACCCAGAATATATCCCTAAAGGAATCCCTATAGCCATAGTAGACACTTGTGTAATTACCATGAGTAGTAGAGTCCATGGAAGCTTTTCCATGATTATATCCATAACAGGTCTTTTCTGCATAAATGATATTCCCAAATCTCCTTTAAAGAGATTTGTTATATATGAAAAATACTGTACTGGTAAAGATTTATCCAATCCAAAATCAACTAACATCTGTTGCCTATGTGCTTCTGACATTCTAGGATCCATTAATAGAGTTGCTGGATCAGCAGGCATAAGTCTAAGAATGAAAAATGTCAATGTTACAGTGATGAAAAAAGTAATAAAACCTTTAATAACTCTTTTTGTAATGTATTTACCCATTATCTATTTACCTCCTTATCCTTTCCTCCCTATTCTGAGTACAAGTGGCATCTAACTTTATGCCCATTAATCTCTATCATTTCTGGATGAATTTTCTCGCAAATTTCCATCTTCTTGAAACATCTATTATTGAATTTACAACCCTTAGGAGGATTAACTGGACTAGGGATATCTCCTTTTAGTATGATTCTTTCGTCTTTATGTCTTGGATCTGGTACTGGTATAGCTGATAAAAGTGATATAGTATATGGATGTAATGGATTATCAAAGAGTTCATTCTTATCACATAACTCCATAATTTCTCCTAAATACATAACAGCTATTCTGTCGCTTAAGTATTTAACAACGCTTAAATCATGAGCTATGAACAAATATGAAAATCCAAACTCTTCTTGTAAATCCTTGAACAGATTTATAATCTGTGCTTGTACAGAAACATCAAGTGCAGATACCGGCTCATCAGCTACGATTATCTCAGGATCTAAAGCTAATGCCCTAGCAATACCAACTCTTTGTCTCTGTCCTCCGCTAAATTGATGCGGAAATCTATGATAGTAATCTTCATCAAGACCGACTAAATCAAGTATCTCAAGAACTCTATTTTCAGCATCGTTCCTATTACACAAATCGTGAGAAATTAATGGCTCAATAATTGCTTCACCTATAGTCATTCTTGGATTCAAAGAAGCATAAGGGTCTTGAAATATCATTTGCATATTTTTTCTCATGTTTCTTAATTCTTCGCCTCTAATACTGCTTATATACTTACCTTGATATAGGATTTGTCCATCGGTAGGTTTCAATAAATGTAATATAGTTCTACCAACAGTGGATTTTCCAGAACCACTTTCTCCAACTAATCCTAATGTCTCGCCTCTATATAAGTCAAAACTCACGCCATCTACTGCTTTTAAGGTTTTACCCTTTGAAACAAGTGATCCTTTTAACCTGAAATATTTTTTTAAATTATTAATTTCTAAAATCTTTTCCACTAATTAACACCTT
>CAZZCQ010000140.1:678-4201 GCA_964652285.1 uncultured Tissierella sp. | reverse complement strand
TTAAAAACAGGAGCTGCCACAGCTTCAGTTGCAACAGGTGGAATAGCCTCAGGCAAATCCACAGTATCATCTATACTAATAGATAAGGGTTTTATTGTTATAGACTTAGATATTATCTCTAGAGAAGTTGTAGAGCCTGGACAACCAGCATATGAGGAGTTAGTTGTTTATTTTGGCAATATTATCCTAAATGAAGACGGAAGTATAAATAGAAGATTACTAGGTGATATGGTTTTTTCAGATGAAGACCTATTAAAGGTATTAAATAACATCACTCACCCATATATATTTAGAAAGTTGTTAAAAGAGATAAATGAGGAATGTACCAATAATATCAAATTTGTTGACATACCCTTATTGTTTGAGAAATATGATGAGTTAATTAAGCAAGGGATTATATTTGATGAGATTTGGTTGGTTTATACAGATGAAGAAACTCAATTAGAAAGATTGATGATGAGGAATAATCTAAACGAAAAACAAGCCATAGATAGGATAAATAGCCAAATGCCCTTAATCGAGAAAAAGAAAAAAGCCACAAGAATTATTGACAACAATGGAGATATAACACAATTGTATAGAACAGTGGTGGAACTCCTTAATGAATTAGTCTAGTATGGAGGGATCTATTTGTTTCGAAAAAGAAGAGTACCTAGAATGTTTTCAAGGATATTTATATTATTAATCGTATTGTTAGTAATTTTCTCAGTGATTGCAATATTTTATCCATTGGATTACACTGATTATATTAATAAGTATTCTAAAGAATATGATATTGACCCCTTACTAGTATCTGCAATAATAAATGTAGAGAGTAAATATAATAAAGATGCTATTTCATCTAAAGATGCTAGAGGATTGATGCAAATTGGTCCTATAACTGGTAAATGGGCAGGAGAAGAGCTAAATATTGCAAATTATAATCCCAATATGCTCTTTATTCCTGAAACAAATATTAGAATAGGTATTTGGTATTTATCAGTTTTAAGGAATGAATTTGGAGATAATTTGGATTTAATTCTAGCTGCATATAATGCAGGAAGTGGAAATGTTCAAGATTGGTTAAGAAATGAGCTTTATTCAGAAGATGGTATTAATCTTGATAATATACCATTTAAGGAAACAGCTGACTATCTTGTGAAAGTAAGACTAAACCTAAAGATATATAATATATTCTATAATAATAGGATTAGTAATTCAGAAGATTTTGGAGTAAAATATTTGCGATTTATAAATGGTATTAGAAAACACTTATTGGATATTTCAGATTCATATAGCAAGGAGGATATAGTTTGAATTGGAGGATTGGATTATTAATTGTTTTGATTTTGACAAGCTTTTTAATAACATCTTGTGGACCTGTTAATATCAGTGATGTTATAGGTGAAATTGATAGTGAGGATAATACCGATATAATACCCAAAGAAGGTGGGCAAGTAACTATTCCTTTAACCAATTTTAATACACTTAATCCATTATTTACTACTAATACAAACTACTATCATTTCAGTAAATTGATATTCGAAGGTTTATTTGATTTTGATATTGATTTAAGTATTAAACCTAAATTAGTGGAAAGCTATTTTATTTTCAATGAAGGGAAGACTCTTTCTCTAGAGCTTAAGGACGGGATTAGATGGCATGATGGTAATCCGCTAACTACAGATGATGTAGCATTTACAATAGATGTGATAAAATATGCAAATAGAGACAGTATATATGGCAATGTATGGGAGGAAAATTTAGGAGTGGATGGAATTGATTTCAATGGGGTTATAGAAACTAATGTTATTGATGATAAGATTATTGAAATAGTCTTTGATAATGTATATTCTAATAATTTAGAGGTACTCACATTTCCGATAATACCAAGACATATCTTTCAGGAAAACAGTAGCAATAGAAATACGATAATGAATGCATTGATGATAGAGGACTATATCCCTATTGGTACAGGTCCTTATAAATTTGAATCATATGAAAAACAAAGATATATAAATCTTATAAAGAATGAAGGTTATTGGGATGGTATACCTTATATAGACGAAATAACTGGTAAAGTTCTTGAAGATGAGGAATTAATATTGACAGCTTTTGAGACAGGGCAAGTTAGTTTCGCATCTACAATTGGGGTTGATTGGGATAAATATAAACAAAGTGAAAGAATAAAAGTCTTAGAATATATATCTCCTAATTACGATTTCTTAGGATTTAATTTTGATAATGACATTATGTTGGGAGAAAAGGGACTAGCTATAAGAAAAGCGATATATTATGGTATTAACCGTCAAGACTTAATTCACAAAGTATACTTAGGCCATGGGACCCAGATAGATGTGCCCTTACATCCAGATTCCTATTTATTATCTAGTTATGCATATACTTATGGATACAATATAGATATGGCTATAAATATTCTAAGTGATGCAGGATTCAAGGATTTAGATGGAGACGATATATTAGAGGATGAGAATGGAACAAGCCTTGTATTGAGATTCATTACAAATCCAGATAATTATGAGAGAAGATTGGTTGGAGAAATGATAAAAGATTACCTATACGATATTGGAATAGACCTTATATTAGATTATGATAGTCAGTATAAAAAGGAATATACCAAAGAGGAGGAGGATATCATCTGGGAAGAGTTTAATGACAGGTTAATAAGAGGCGACTTTGATATGGTTCTACTTGGATGGCAGTCATCAGTGATAACTAATTTTTCCCCAATGTTTCATAGTAGTATGATAGATATAGGGACAAATTTTATCAATTATAAGAATGAGATGATGGATCAATTGTTAGTAGATACTTTAATCGATAGATCAAGGGAAGAGAAAATAGATTTATATGAAAAATTCCAGAAACACATAGTTGAAGATATTCCATATATGAGCCTATACTTTGAAAATAAGGGATTATTAGTTGATACAAGAATACAAGGAGATTTAAACCCTACATTTTTTAACCTATATAATGGGATAGAGAATTGTTATATTGTCGAATAATCAATATACTTGAAAAGATATTATTATGGTTTATAATATTATTAATAGATAGCCATAATATATTTGCAGGGGTGGCGGAATTGGTAGACGCGATAGCTTGAGGGGCTATTGCCAGAAATGGTGTGAGAGTTCGAGTCTCTTCCTCTGCACCAAATCAAATACCATCTATTGATAAACTTTGTTTATCAGGTAGATGGTTTTTTTGTGTGAAATATATCAAAATATGAAATATTATAGGGTCACTATAAAGAGTTATAATATTATCTAAAAAGGTGAAGTATTTTTAATAATAAATGTAAAGACTTGATAAATTATTATTGGTTTCATATAATTTAATTATAAACAATGTATTAAAAATGTTTAGAAATGTCAGAAAACACTTGTAATTCAGAATACATACCAATATCGTTTTATAAAGCATGAAATGGGGTTAATCTATGGACAATTATAATAAAAGTGTTGGAATTATATCTGAAATAACAAATTTTTCCACTCATGATGGTCCAGGGATTAGG
>CAZZCQ010000140.1:0-668 GCA_964652285.1 uncultured Tissierella sp. | reverse complement strand
ATCCAGAAACATTCAAAATGGAACAGAGTTTGTATTACTTCCCTAAGAAATGCAAAGGAACAGGAAAGTGTCAGATAGTTTGCCCTCAAGGAGCTATAGGTAAAGTTGATGATTTTTATAATAGGATAGATCGTGATAAATGCAATTTGTGTATGAAATGTGTTGATAGTTGCTTATATGATGCTTATCAAATATGTGGCACAAGATATACTGTAGAAGATGTTTTTAATATAGTAAAAAGAGATAAGGTATTTTATAGGGAATCAGGAGGAGTTACTGTTAGCGGGGGGGAACCATTACAACAATCTAAATTTGTAAAGTCCTTATTTAAGCTATGTAAAGAAGATGGTATATCTACAGTATTGGATACATCGGGCTATGGAAATACAGAAGAATTAATGGATATATTATCCTATACTGACTTGGTGTTATATGATATAAAAGCGATGGATGACAGAATACATCAAGAGTTAACTGGTGTATCAAATAAACTTATACTAGAAAACGCTATCATAACTTCAAAAAGTGTAAATACAAGAATTTCTTTTCCTTTAGTTCCTAAATTTAATGATGATAAAACTAACATACATAAATTAGCAGAGTTTGCCATATCCAACAAAATTGAATGGATAGATATTAATACAATACATTTTTTAGCAGAGGGTAAA
>CAZZCQ010000139.1:0-4211 GCA_964652285.1 uncultured Tissierella sp. | reverse complement strand
GGCACTATAACAAAAGGAGAACCTGAAGTTACAGATATATTGAATTTTAATAATATCGAAGAAGATGAAGTATTAAGAATAGCGGCATCTGTTGAAAAGGTATCTGAGCATCCATTAGGATATTCAATTGTTCAACATGCTCAAGATAAAAATATAAAGTTAACAGATACTAAAGAATTCATGTCAATATCTGGTATGGGACTCTCTGCAGTATTTGAAGATAAAGATGTTTTAATAGGCAATAGAAGATTGATGAAGGAAAACAATTTGAGCTTAGACAATTTTGAAGATGAAATGCTAAGATTAGAAAGAGAAGGAAAAACTGCAATGTTGATAGCACTAGATGGAGTAATTTCTGGTATTATTGCTGTAGCAGATCAAATAAAAGATTCATCATTAAATGCAATAAAAGAATTACAAGCCATGGGCTTAGACGTATATATGATAACAGGTGATAATGAAAGAACTGCTAAGGCAATAGCTAAACAAGTAGGTATAGCAAATGTATTGGCGGATGTATTACCTGAAAATAAATCAGAAGCAATTGAAAGGCTTAAATCTGAAGGGAAACATGTAGGAATGGTAGGAGATGGGATTAATGATGCTCCAGCTTTAGCTGCTGCTGATGTAGGATTTGCAATTGGCACGGGTACTGATGTGGCAATGGAAGCTGCTGATATTACTCTAATGAGAGGAGACTTAAATGGAGTAGTTACTGCTATTAGACTTAGTCATAGAACTATGAAGACTATAAAACAAAATCTGTTTTGGGCATTCTTCTATAACTCAATAGGAATACCATTTGCAGCATTAGGATTCCTAAACCCTATGGTTGCAGGAGCAGCAATGGCATTTTCTTCAGTATCAGTAGTCACAAATTCATTAAGACTTAGAAGGTTTAAATAAGAAAGGAGAAAAGATTATGAAAAAGATATTATTAGTAGAAGGTATGTCTTGCGCACATTGTGAAAAGGCGGTTAAAAGTGCACTCGGAGAATTACCAGAGGTAAAAAATGTTCAAGTAAACTTAGCTACAAAGAAGGTAGTAGTTGAAGGTGAAGGGTTAGTAGATGATAAATTAAGAGAAGCTATTGATGAAGCAGGATATGAAGTATTAGAAATAGATTAGGAATTGGTGATGAGATGAATGAATCAAAGAAGATAGCCTTAAATAAACTAAAGACTGCCAGAGGTCAAATAGATGGAATTATCAAGATGATAGAAGATGATAGATACTGCGTAGATGTATCTACGCAGATACTATCTGCTATTGGATTACTAAAAAAGGCTAATATAGATGTATTAAATGCTCATATCAGGTCCTGCGTTACCACTGCAATTTTAGAAGGTGAAGACCAAGGACAAGAAAAGATAGATGAGGTTATAAATATTATTGATAGATATATAAAATGACAAAGCTCAGCTTTGTCATTTTATATATCTAAATATTTGGTAATATGAGCTTTATCATATCTTTGATTAGTATTAGGCCTTCTCTAGAGCTTCCAGACAGTAGGCTTAATATCTCCTTAATTTCAAGGTCCATTTCTTCCTTGTAATTATCTTCAATAGCATCTTTAGCTAAAATACCCTCCATATATTGAGTATAACCTTTTAGGATGTAATCAATTGATACCGTTAAAGAAGAACAGATTTTTATTAGAGTCTCTAGGCTCATGTTTCTATCTCCACGCTCAATTTGACCTATATAATACGAGGATAATCCAACGATTTCTGCAAACTTTTCCCTTGATAACCCTAATTTCTCCCGCTCTTTTCTAATTCTTAAGCCTATTTCTTTAAGATTTATGTTATACTCTTTATTATCCATTAATTATTCCTCCTCAAGTTTAACTTTAATATGTAAATGATATTAACTAAATAAGCATCTAGCATAATAATAAAACATGCAAATGGCCAACATAGTTATCATTATCATATTGATTTTTGTGTATATTGTAGTAAAATATAATAAGTGGATGACTTGCAATTTAATAAGTTTAAGAAGATTTTATAAAAGTATAAGTAGAATAAATTTGGGTATATTTATTTAAGAAACCCACGATAAAGAGAACTTTAAAGAATCTTAAACTTTTTATTGAAATAAGGGCAAACTTAGTGAAAATTAAGGACGCAAAGCCATGAGTCTGGGGCGTAAGCTTTGATTGTCAGGCTGCAATATTTTTATAACATGCAGGTTGAATTTTTACTCTCTTATGTAGAGGGATTCCTTAGGTATAGTAAATAATTACTTAAGAGGATTTAATAGGAGGAGCTTATGCAAGAAAAGATAGAAGAGTTAAGAAAAGATTTAGATGAAATGATGTCTAAGGAAGAAAAAGATCCAAAGAAAATACTAAGAATTAGTGAGGAATTGGATTTACTTATATTAGAATATTATAAAATGGCAGGCATATACAATCGATAGTTGTAGTCACTTATCATAGGTTAAGATAATTTTTACTGAGATGTTGATAAAATATGGAATTTGGAGTATAATAATATTAAGGTCAGGGAAGGTCAGACTAAAGGGGATGATATATATTGGAATACAAGGATTATTATAAAATATTAGAGGTTGATAAGAGTGCAAGTCAAGATGAGATAAAAGGTGCTTATAGAAGGTTAGCTAAGAAGTATCATCCTGATTTGCATCCAGATGATAAAAATGCTCAAGAGAAGTTTAAAGAGATTAATGAAGCCTATGAAGTATTAGGAGATGAAGAAAAAAAGAAACAATATGATACATTTGGCAGTAGTTATAACTTCTCAGGAGGTCAAAATTTTGATCCATCCCAATATGGATTTGGAGATGGATACACCTATACTTACTCCTCAACTGAAGGCAGTGGGTTTAGTGATTTTTTTAATATGTTTTTTGGCGGTAATGGTTCCTCAGGTTCTGGATTCAATATAAATGATATCTTTGGGTCTTCTAGTGGTAGGGTTAATAGACAGGGACATACACCAAGACAATCATATGAATCAGAATTATATATAACTTTGGAAGAAGGATATAGAGGTGCTACTAAAGAAGTCAGCTTGAATTTTGGCGGAGAAGTCAAGAATTTGTCAATTAAGATTCCAAAAGGAATATTTCCCGGGAAAAAACTTAAGATAAAAGGTGAAAAATGGGGGATATCAGGGGATATATTATTTAAGATCAATCTCACTGAGGATGAAGACTATAGATTGGATGGTTTGAATATCATTAGAAAAGTTAATCTATTACCTTGGGAAGCAGCATTGGGTATAAAGGCGGTAGTGGATACATTGGATGGAAAAATCAAAGTGAATATCCCCAAAGGTATAGAAGCTGGCAAGAAGATCCGTATTCCTAAAAGGGGATATAAAGATATGAAAAATAATGTGGGAGATTTATATATTGAAATCAATATTGTTAATCCACCGAATTTAACAAAGGAAGAAGAAGATTTATATAAGAAATTAAGGGATATATCAAAGTATAATCCAAGGAAATAAGAAGGAGAGTATGATTATGGATTTAAATAGATTTACTCAAAAGAGTTTAGAAGCTATACAGGATTCACAAAATGTGGCAATGGAATATGGCAATCCACAACTAGATGAAATCCATCTTCATTATAGTCTAGTAAATCAGGATGAGGGACTTATTCCTAGAGTAATTTCATACATGGGAGTAAACCCACAATTGGTAAGAAAAGATGTAGAAATAGAAATTGAAAAACTACCTAAACAGACAGGTGGCTCTATTTATCCTAGTAGAACATATACAAATATACTAAATGATTCACTGGATGAAGCCAAGAAGTTTGGAGATGAATATGTAGGAACAGAACATCTATATATTAGACTATTAAAGGAGAAGAACACCAAATCAGAAAGTATATTTCAGAGATATAATATCAATCTACAGAGATTTTTAGAAGCATTAAAGAAGATAAGAGGAAATCAAAATATAACCTCTGATAATCCAGAGGGTACCTATGATGCACTTAATAGATTTGGGAGGGACTTGGTAGAAGAAGCTAGGGCTGGGAAATTAGATCCAGTAATAGGTAGGGATGATGAAATCAGAAATACAATTAGAATTCTATCCAGAAGAACCAAGAATAATCCCGTACTCATAGGAGAGCCTGGGGTAGGTAAGACTGCCATTGTAGAAGGACTAGCACAGAGAATAGTCAATGGTGATGTACCTGAGGGATTGAAAGGTAAGTCCATATTTG
>CAZZCQ010000138.1:1574-4228 GCA_964652285.1 uncultured Tissierella sp. | reverse complement strand
TATCAACTTATGGTACTGGAATCAGATATTTAACAGATGCTCGTAAAGAGTCGGTTCTAGATATAATCTTTGATAGTGGCATGGCAAAGGAAGACTATTATGGGGCAGCCATAGGGTTTCTAGATGGCACAGAATACTACCTTAAAGAGGGTATACCATCTGGACAGTACAATGAACCTGAAGACCGGATTAAAGAGAATAAATTGACTACAACAGATGTGATTTTAGCACTAGTAGGTGGAGTAGGGGCTGGCGGGGTATTTGCCTTGAGTGTTAAATCTCAATATAAGTTTAAAAGAAAGTCCAACCCATATTCCTATAGATCTAATAGTATAGTCAATTTTTATAATCAGGAAGATAAACAAATTAATAGCTTTATAACTCATAGAATAATTCCAAAACCCAAACCATCATCTACTAGTGGGAGGTCTACCACTCATAGATCATCTAGTGGGAGAAGTCATGGTGGGGGAGGAAGAAAATTTTAAAAGCAAGGCTCATATTGCCTTGCTTTTATCTTGCTAGTGTTTAACAATCTTTGGTAAGTCTTTAGCTTGCTCTACCCATTTATTTACTTGTTTTAAGTAAGGCATAGCTCTTACAAGATTTTTTTCTTCATTAGTTTCTGTCATCTTTGCAAGCAAGTTTTCTGGATTTCTTGTAGCCAATTCAGGTACTGTATCCACGCCAGCTGCTTCTAGTAATTCTGCGTACTGTGGTCCAATACCTTTAATTCTAAATAAGTCACAATGGTTTACCCATGTTAGTAACAATTTCTCTGATACTCCAGTTTCATCTGCAATAGTCTGTCTATCTTTTTTAGTAGAACCTTTCTCTAATAATTGATCTGTTGTTACAATACCGTAGTCTAGAAGTTTTGCTGCATAAACTTGTCCAATTCCTTCTACTGCTTCTATTTTTCTCATTAAAAAACCTCCTTTTCGAAATATGCTTATTCTATTGATACCACAAGATTTCAATAAATAACAGAATAAAATAATTAATTTTATTAAATGTATAAAAAACTCAAAAAGTATGATAGACTTAAAGAGTAAATTATTAAATTAGGGGGAAGGAATTTGGATTTAAAATCTAAGATAAGGGTTATAGAAGGATTTCCAATGGAAGGTATTAGTTTTAAAGATATCACGACATTGACAAAAGATAAAGATGCATATAAATATTCAATTGAAAAGATGGTAGAGGATTTAATAGATTTGGATGTTGATTATATAGTAGGCCCTGAAGCAAGAGGCTTTTTATTTGGAGCTGCTGTTGCATACGCGTTAAATATAGGTTTTATACCAGTAAGAAAACCAGGGAAACTACCAGCTGAAATAGCAAGCAATGAATATGAATTAGAATATGGTACAAATACCCTTGAAATTCATACTGATGCAATTGAGAAAGGTGATAAGATTGCGATTGTAGATGATTTATTAGCAACTGGAGGGACTGTATTATCTGCTGCAAAATTGATTGAATCTTTGGGTGGGGAAGTCGTAGCTCTTGAATTTTTGATCGAATTAGAGGATTTAGAAGGTAGGGATAAATTAAAAGAGTATCATGTAAATACCTTGGTTAGTTATGAGAGATAAGAAGTTCAAAAAAGCATTATTGATATTTATAAATATCAATAATGCTTTTTTTAATTAGCATTTATTTATAAATTTCATATAAAAGACGGTGGATTTTAACTACAATATTTGATTGAAAGAATAAAAAAATTGAAGAGAAAAAGCTATGAAATCGTTGTCATTTCAAATATTTGAAAGTTTTTTGTAAAATTTGAAAAAAGTTAAAAAAAAGTATTGACAAATATTCTTTAGGGTGTTAAAGTAAGGGAAATTAATTAATTTTGAAATTGCTTTGTTAAGTATTATATAAGACTATAAGACAATGAAGAAGAAAAAACTATCAATATTGCATAATGAAGCGAGCTGGGTATGGTGGAAGCCAGTATTGTGTATGATAGAAAATGAGTCACTTTGGAGTCTCATAGCTGAAGATAGTAAGCTATGATGTTAACCTACATTACAGGGTGAGGGTTTACTAGAACCCGATAAGATAGTATTCGTGAGAATATTATAAACTAGAGTGGTAACGCGCTATTGTGCCTCTATTATGTATATTTATTTATATGTAATAGAGGCTTTTATTATACAAATTTGGGGGTGGTTGGTTATTATTAGTGACATTGAGATTTTCTTATATAGATTATTAAGTAGTAAAAAGAAAAATAGGGGAGTGTTTATTAATGAAAAAAATGAAGATGTTGTCTTTAATAATGGTATTTGCAATGATGACCAGTTTACTTATAGGGTGTGGATCAGATTCAAATGAAGTATCAGGTGATACAGACACAATTAAGGTAGGATTGAATTATGAACTATCTGGCAATGTTGCATCTTATGGTACAGATTTATCTGACGGTGTAGAAATGGCGTTAGAAGAAATAAATGAAAATGGTGGGCTTTTAGGCAAACAAATCCAAGTGGTAAAGATGGATAATACCTCAGATAGTGCAGAAGCTGCAAATATTTCAACTAGATTGATTACTAGAGAAGAGGTAGTAACTATATTAGGTCCAGCTACTTCAGGAAATACAAAGGGTGCAATTCCACCAGCTATGCAACATAAAGTTCCGCTAATCT
>CAZZCQ010000138.1:0-1564 GCA_964652285.1 uncultured Tissierella sp. | reverse complement strand
CACCAGCACAAGAAAATGGTGTACCTTTAGTTTCAGCATCTGCAACAGCTGATGATGTCACAGTTGATAGCAATGGAAATGTTCGAGAATATATCTTTAAAACATGTTTTAGTGACTCATACCAAGGTGTCACAATGGCTAACCTTGCATATGGTGATTTATCCGCAAGGACTGCTGCTGTATTAGTTGAAAATACTAGTGACTATAGTGTAGGTATTGGGAAGAACTTTAATGAAGAATTTACGAGCTTAGGTGGAACAATAGTAGCTGAGGAAGCATATCAATCAAAAGAAACTGATTTTAAGGCGGTTTTGACTAATATAAGAGCAGCTAATCCTGATGTATTATTGGTACCAGGCTACTATGAAGAAGTTGGATTGATTATTAGGCAAGCTAGAGAATTGGGAATAGATGTGCCAGTACTTGGTGGGGATGGTTATGATTCTCCTGATCTTATGGATTTAGCTGGTCCAGATGCATTAAATGATGTATTTTATTCCAATCACTATTCACCAATGGATACTGCAGAAGATGTTGTAGCATTTAGAGAAGCTTTCAGTGCTAAATTTGGTAAAGAACCAGGAGCTTTTCATGCTCTAGGATATGATTTAGGTTATTTCTTTGCAGATGCAGTAGAAAGAGCTGGAGAAGCATCTCCTGAAAAGATTAGGGATGCGATGGAAGCAACAGTTGATTTTAAAGGGATAACAGGTACATTATCAATTGATGAATACCATAATCCAGTGAAAGCCGTAACAATTCTTGAATTAATTGATGGGGAACCAATATTCTTAAAGAAATTGGAACCTTAAGAATATAAAGGTGGAGCTTAGCTCCACCTATTACAAAGATGGAAATTTAGCTATTATCAAATGGAGTGATAATAATGGAACAGATAATACAACAAATTGTAAATGGAGTATCTTTGGGGAGTATATATGCGCTGATTGCTTTAGGATATACTATGGTTTATGGAATAATCAAATTGATTAATTTTGCCCATGGAGAAATATATATGGTAGGTGCATATATAGGGTTCTTTTTAACCACTTATTTAAACTTTAGTTTTTTTCCAGCACTTATACTTTCAATGATTATTAGTAGTTTATTAGGTGTGTTAATAGAAAAAGTCGCTTACAAACCAATGCGAAACTCTACAAGAATTGCAGCTTTAATAACTGCAATAAGTGTTTCGTTATTCCTCCAGTATGGAATGATGTATTTAGTTGGTCCTGAGACCAAATCATATCCAAATATATTACCTAATAAACAAATTGAGATATTCAATACAGGAGCAATCATTGATATAAAAAATATATATATTTTAGCAACTACATTGATTTTGATGGTAATATTGCAGTATATAGTTCATAAAACAAAGATAGGAAAAGCTATGAGGGCAGTTGCAATTGATAGAGATGCTTCTGAGCTAATGGGGATAGATATGAATAAGATAATTTCCTATACCTTTGCCATTGGTTCTGCATTGGCAGGTGCAGCAGGAGTACTTGTAGGAACCTATTATAATACTATAAACCCTCTAATGGGAGCAGGGCCAGGACTT
>CAZZCQ010000137.1:0-4287 GCA_964652285.1 uncultured Tissierella sp. | reverse complement strand
TGTTGAAAGAGTTATATTCCTGTAGCTAATATTATGACCCTTTGGATGATGAATGATATTCATAAACTTGATTGTATTATCATAGTTATCCAATGGTTCACCACTACCCATCAATACTATATTTGATATTTTCATGTCTGTATCTTTCTCAATGAAATAGATTTGATTTAACATTTCACTTGGTGTTAGATGGCGAATACGACCTTCTTTTGTAGAAGCACAAAAACTACAACCCATTTTGCAACCAACTTGGGTAGATATACATACGGTTAATCCATGGGTATACTCCATTAGAACACTTTCAATAATATTATTGTCTTCCAAAAGAAATAAATACTTCTTGGTATCATCAGTTTTAGAATCAAATCTCATTAGCAATTTAATCTCATTTATTCTGCTTTCTTTAATTAAGATCTGTCTTAATTCTTGTGGCAACACCTGAATCTCTTGTAAATTCAATCCCATATTTCTGTTAAAATATGAGAATAATTGCTCCCCTCTAAATGGCTTTTCACCAATAGATACCACATAACTCTTTAATTCTTCAAGATCTAAGCTATTCAGCTCAATCTTTCCCAATCTATCACCCCGAATTCTCATAAACTATTATACATAATAATTTCCTATCTTTCTATATTTCTTTTATCATCTTTGCTATGAAAAATCCATCCGTTTGATGTATATGTGGAAACAATTGGATATATCCATCTTTTAGTGTCTCAAGTTTTTCTTTATATTCAAAATTTTCTTCCAGACTGACTAATTTAAAGAAAGGATTATCATCAATGAATCTATTTACTAGATTTATGTTTTCATCTTTTTCAATAGTACAAGTGCTATAGACTAATGTCCCACCTAATTTAACATAGTCTTTAACATTATTTATTATATCATATTGAAGCTTAGATAGTACAGAAATGTCATCTTCTACTCTATTCCATTTTATTTCAGGTTTCCTTTTTATTAGCCCAAGACCAGAACACGGTGCATCAATTAAAACATAATCCATCTTACCTATTAACTCATCATCTCTTTTTAAGGCATTGTAGTTTTCTACCTCTATGATATTGATACCAAGTCTATTAGAGTTATCTCTTACTAAATCTAGTTTATGCTCAAATATATCCCTACTTATTATCCTTCCTTTGTTATTCATCCATTGGGCAATATGAGTCGATTTCCCACCTGGTGCACTACATACATCCAATACATTAGATGATTCTTTAGGATTCATTACTTGAGCCACTAGCATGCTGCTCTCATCTTGTATTGTGAATAGGCCATCTTTAAATTCCTCAATATCAGTAATATTTTGAGCATTCTTTACTATCAAACAATCTTTAGCATAAAATCCATGTTTTAAATCAATACCTTTATTCTTTAGTTTTAAGATAAGATCATCTTTACATATCTTTAAGGTATTCACCCTGATACATAGGTATGGCCTATCATTATTGGACTTACATAATTCTTCAGTAAAGTCCACACCATATTCCTTCACCCATCTTTCCACCATCCATTTTGGGTGGGAATATCTTATAGACAAATAATTAATTTTGTCTGTCTTATCTATGTAGCTATACCTTTCTATGTTCCTTATAATAGCCCTTAGGACACCGTTCACATATCCAACAGTACCTTTGTGTCCATATTTTTTGGAAAGCTCTACAGCCTCATTTACTGCCGCGCTATTTGGTATTTTATCCATAAAGAGGATCTGGTATATAGAAATTCTCATAATCTCCAAAATTCTAGGATGAATTTTCTTTAACTTAATATTGGATGCATTAGAAATGATATGGTCTAAGTAGAGTTTGTTTTCGATTACTCCGTATACTAATTCCCTAACTAAATTTTGGTCTCTAATGTCCATGTCCTTGTTTATCTTCTTATTCAATTGAATATTTGAATAGGCATTTTTATCATTTATATCTGTTAGAATCTTCAATGCAATCTTTCGTGAATTATTTGGCATTACATATTTCACTCCATTCTAGATATAGGTCATAATTAGTAAGAGATTAGGCAAGTCCTAATCTCTTCTTCTACTTATAGCTAGCAATCTTAGAAGCTCAGCTATAGCTGTTAATGTCGCTGCAACATAAGTAAAAGCAGCAGCGCTTAACATGCTTTTAGCTGGCTTTAGACTCTCAGATGGTGATATCCCATCCTCTAATTGAGCTAATGCTCTTCTACTTGCATTTAATTCAACTGGTAATGTAACAAGTTGAAAGATTACCACTCCTAAATATAATGCTATACCAAGATTAATAAAGAATGGACTGATAATAAACCCTAAGAATATAAGCACCCAAACAAATCTAGAAGAAAAACTGACTATAGGAGCTAAGTTGTTCCTCAATATGAGTGGAAAATATCCATCTGCATGTTGCAGTGCGTGCCCAGCCTCATGTGCAGCAACACTCATCGATGCTACACTGCTTCCACTATGGATAGTACTAGATAACCTCATAACCCTATTTCTTGGGTCATAATGGTCACTTAGTTGTCCAGGAGTTTGTTCAATTACTACATCATAGAGTCCATTCCTATCTAGAATTGTCCTAGCCACTTGGGCACCTGTCAATCCAGAACCACTGTTGACTTTTGAATACTTGTTATAAGCACCTTTAACTCTAGCTTGGGCTAATAAACCTATCATTAATGCAGGTAAAATATAAATAAACCAAGTTGAATCAAGATACATGCCAGATCCCATACCAAACATACTAAACACCCCCAAACTGTTTTAATATTACGCCAGTTTTAATATAATTTCCAGCTAAATATTCACTGACCTTCATACGCCTTTTATTAGGAAATTGTAGTTCCTCAATAATAACAATCTTATCTTTAGTATTAATATAAATACCTTCATTGGTTACATCAACTATTTGACCCATGTCACCCTGTCTCTTTATATCTGTAATTTTTATCTTATGGACTTTCAATTGTTGCCCTTCATAATAGGTAAAAGTTCCTGGCCATGGTTTTAATCCACGAACTTGATTGAATATATTCCTAGATGCCCTACTCCAATCTATCACTCCAATATCCTTTGATAATATAGGAGCATAAGAAGATTCTTTATCATTCTGTGGCCTATATATAGCCCTTCCATTTACTATATCATCCAAAGTAGATATTATAAGATCTCCACCTAGTCTGGATAATCTATCATGCACTGTCATAGAATCATCCTCATCATTTATCGGCGTGCTAATACAACTTATCATGTCTCCAGTATCCAGTCCCTCATCAATCTTCATTATTGTTATTCCAGTCTTTTCCTCACCCTTTAAGATAGCCCAATTAATTGGCGCTGCACCTCTATATTTGGGAAGTAGTGATGCATGTACATTTAAAGAATCAATCTTTGGAATATCAAGCACCTTTCTCTTCAATATTTGACCAAAGGCAACTACTATTAAAAAATCAGGGTTTATCCCCTTTATTTTTTTAGTAGATTCATCACTATTTATATTATCTGGTTGATAAATTTCTAATCCAAGTTGTAAAGCTTTTTCCTTTACAGGAGTATATTGAAGTTTTTTACCTCTTCCCTTAGGTCTATCTCTTTGAGTAATAACCAATGAAATTTCATGCCCACTATTATATAAGCTTTCCAATGTTGGTAATGAAAACTCAGGTGTTCCTGCAAAAACAATCCTCATGTTTAAGACTCCTCTTCTTTTATATCTTCTGCAGTTTCAACTGCTTCTAAATCCACATATTCAATCACCTTATCTGTATAAAGGATGCCATCCAAATGGTCAATTTCATGGCAAATCGCCTTAGCTAGTAACTCACTTCCTTCAAGAATTGATTCTTCCCAATTTTCATTTAAATACTTAATCTTTACCCTTTCAGGTCTCTCCACATTTCCAGCTTTATCTGGTACAGATAGGCAACCTTCTACACTTATATGGGATCCTTCAGCCTCGATAATTTCTGGATTTATGATTTTAATTGGCCCATCTCCAATATCTATAATTACAACTCTCTTAAGCACCCCAACCTGTGGTGCTGCAAGTCCAACCCCATCTGCATCATTCATAGTTTCCACCATATCATCTAATAGAATCTTAATTCTATCATTTAATACATCAACAGGTCTTGATTTTTTTCTTAATATAGGATCCCCTTCTATACGTATCTTCCTTAATGCCATGTTAATTCCTCCTATACAATTGTGTTGGGATTAAAATCTATGCTTATCTTAGTTTTATCCATATCTAGATTATTCTCATTTTTTATACATACCCTATAAGTCAGTTCTTTTAACTT
>CAZZCQ010000136.1:0-4354 GCA_964652285.1 uncultured Tissierella sp. | reverse complement strand
ATCAAAAAATAAAATAGCAACCCTAGGGTTGCTATTTTTTTATATAATCCATTACTCCATAAACCCTACCTTCTTCCTTTTACTTACAAAATGCCTTGTTTATGTAAGACATTAATATTTATATGATTTGACACATATAAATTTTACTAAGCATATTATAAAACAAGGAAGGTGGTAATATTGAGAAGAACTAGAAATGATAAGCTTTGCCCTATATTAAGTGCAAAAATTATGACACAATCATCTGAAGAAATACCTGTGATTATTCAGTTCAATGAAGATAGTAATAATATTAAGGAATCCCTTCTCAGCTCAACTAATTTATTAAAGCCAAATTTACCTTTAATTGACGCCTTTTCAGGATACCTGTCAGCAGATGAAATATATAGATTGTCAGAAGAGCCTAATATCAATTATATCAGTTTTGACTCTAGGATATATACACTGTTGGATATTGCAGCTGGAAGCATGGAGGTTTATTTCCCCCATGAAAAAGGATTCGAGGGAGAAGGTATTACAATTGCCATAATCGATACTGGGGTTTCTCCCCACAATGATTTGACAAGACCTAGAAATAGGATAATTGGATTCAAGGACTTGGTAAACAATAAAGATAAACCATATGATGATAATGGGCATGGTACTCATGTAGCGGGAATAATTGGAGGTAATGGCTACTCTTCTAGGGGAAAATATCTTGGTGTAGCACCAAAGGCTAATATTTTCGCAGTTAAAGCCTTGGATGAAAATGGTGGAGGATCTACATCTAAAGCTATAGAAGCCATTTCCTATGTCATTGAGACTAAAGATAAATATAATACAAAGATATTGAATCTCTCTATTGGTACACCAGCCAATAATTACTGCGAGAATGATCCATTATGCAAAACTGTAAATAAAGCAGTAGAGGCTGGAATTGTAGTAGTAGTTGCTGCAGGGAATAGCGGGCCATCTCGTAGTACTATCCTTTCACCAGGTATCAATGAAAATGTAATTACAGTAGGAGCGGTTGATGATAAAAGAACTGTTGATGTATCTGATGATTCTATAGCTTCTTTTTCCAGTAGAGGCCCTACATTAGAAGGTATCCAGAAACCGGATTTAGTAGCTCCTGGTGTAAGCATTAATTCATTATCAAATACAAAACTAGATAGTTATGTACCTCTGAGTGGTACTTCAATGGCAACTCCACTGGTATCAGGTTCAATAGCCTTATTATTAAATAAATATGGAAGTCTAACACCACTACAAATCAAAACTGTATTAACGAATTCATGTATTGATTTAAAGACTACAAAAGATCATCAGGGAGCTGGAATGTTGAGTTTAAGAAAATTGTTTGATAATGAAAAGATTGAAGAAAAACGAAATCCTAGAGCGAAAAAAGATAGAAGAGAAAAAAGAGATTATAGAAGAATAGACCATTACAAAAAGATGGAGGATGAGGGTATACAAGCTGCAAATAATTCTCCTGATAAGGAATTATATGAAACTGCGATTATGATTTTTATTATATTATTATTACTTGATTCAAGGGTGTAAAAAAGGCGATAATTCGCCTTTTTTATATTTATATTCAAGTCTAAAATTAAAGACCATTTACAGTTTTAACACAACTATAATTGTAAAAATGTCAAAATAAAAAAGGCTGTGACTAACAGCCTAGAATTTTCTATTTAATATAGTTACTTGGGTTTTGATTTACCCCATTTTTGAGTACTTCAAAATGTAGATGTGAACCAGTTGATCTACCAGATGAACCCATATTTGCAATATGTTGCCCCTTGTAAACCCTGTCTCCCTTTTTAACATGCATCTTACTACAATGTGCATATCTGGTCTTATAACCATTTTCATGATCAATCTCTATCATGTATCCATAGGAGCCCTGCCAACCTGCAAAGGATATCCTACCTGCATCTGCTGCATAAATATAGGTTCCATAGCTAGCTGCAATATCTAATCCCTTATGCATTCTTCCCCATCTCATTCCATATCTGGAAGATATGCGACCTCTAGTTGGCATTTCAAATACTCCTGTAGCCATTGTTTTAGGAAGTTCTTTTGTTCCTCTTACTTCGATTTGTTCTGTTGAAGCTGACAGAACTTCTTCATCTACTACAACCTTATCAACTAATATACCATTATGTCTGATTTCATTGGCTGTTATATTTGCTTCACCCTTTATACCTTCTACCTTAACCTTCTTTTGGTTTTTATACATGGAGTCATCGTATTCTACTTTAACCTCATAATTAATTGGTTCAGTATATTGAATTTCTTCTACGGTTTCTACAGTAATAACGGATGTGGGTAATAATAGGTTAATCTCATCCCCTGGTTTTAATTTAGTAGGATTCTTATCTTCATTTGCTAATATCAAATCATCTACTGTGGTTTCATAAATCTTTGCTATGGTCCAGAAACTCTCCCCCACCTCTACTATATGAGTTCTCATCTCTTCTCCGCCATCTTTTATGTACTCTAATACCTGCTCTTCATCAGACAAAGAATTGATGGATACTTCTTTATTAACTATTTGAACATCTTCTACAAAGTGGACAGATGCTAATTTGTTTTCTTCAGGGACTTTACTCAAGTAAGGTTCCTTTAATTTATCTAATATCTCCTTTATCTGTTCCCCCGAGCCAAATACTCCAATCTCTTCTCCATCTACACTAATTGCATATGCAGATATCAAAAATCCAATCTTGGAGTCAATGTCTTCCCTTAATGAATCCATACTAACTAAATCATCTTCCTTGGCGTGGGTTGCTTCAAAAGTTAGCTCATTATCCAATACTATTTCAAATTCATATTTCTCACATAAATCGTTTCTAACTTGATTATATGCCTCTAGTGCTTCTTCCTCTGTACGAACAGCACCTAAATTTTCTTCTCCCAGGTAAACATCAAAAGCTCTTGTTCTAATTTCATTGATACTATAACCTGTATATCCTAATCCTACCATTACCACTATCATAAATCCTGCCATAAGCTTCTTCATTATAGAGTTGTTTTTATATGTATTTGATTCTTCTTTTTTTAAATCTATATGTAAAAATATTTTCTTTGCTCTATTCCCTAATTCCTTAGTTCTCTCCTTCAATACTTCAATTATCTTCAATGAAGTCTTCTTTTCATCCATAAAATACCTCCATATCTACCAATAATCAAGGTAAATTTTTGTAACCTTTTTGTAACAATTTTATTATATCATAGGGAAAATATTTTACAAGAAATTGGAGTTTATTTTTATTCTGATTTTTAGATGGATATTCTTATCATCCTTTTAATTGTCTATTTTCCAATGTCTCTAGCACTTTAAGAATAGGAAATCTAATATAAATATAAATGTTAAGATTTCGTAACAATTGTTTGAAGAAGATTCTTAAGGTTATGAAATAATCGATATTTTTTTATCGATTATTTTAAAGCTTACTTCACTTTCCTCTTCCAGTATTTCTCCATCCACATTTAATAGTGTTGGTGATTGATTAATTATTCTTATATTCTTAGCTTTGAATATATCTACATATTTTGTATATTCCAGATGTCTTCCTTTAAATATCAATGGAAATACAGTCAAAGCTTTTAGATTGCTTACATCCTTCACTAGGCAAACATACAGATAATCATCATATGGATTGGCATTTGGTATAATCATCATTCCTCCACCATAATACTTCCCTTTACCTATTGCTAACAAGAAGAGATTTCTATGATATACTTGACCCTCTATATCTATGAT
The DNA here is from genome assembly GCA_964652285.1 of uncultured Tissierella sp. Classification (GTDB taxonomy): domain Bacteria; phylum Bacillota; class Clostridia; order Tissierellales; family Tissierellaceae; genus JAAYTL01. The sequence goes on along the minus strand of CAZZCQ010000136.1, from coordinate 603 downwards.
TACTTTGCTTTTTTTATATTTTAATAAGGTATAGATTACTGCTATTATATATGAAAGCTTGCTCTTTACCCTTTTTCTTATTATCTCGTTATTTATTAGTACTGCTACATCAAATCCCACGCTTGAAATATTCAAAAAATTATGGCCATTTGATTGACCCACTCCAATTTTAGAGACCTTTCCATTCAATACCCTTTCTATGGCTTCCTTGGGGTCTTGTGGTAGATTTAGGCTTCTACTTAGATCATTTCCAGTGCCTGCTGGAATTATCCCAAGGACAATATCTTCTCTATCTAGTAGTCCTGAAGTTACCTCATTGACCGTACCATCACCACCTACTGCAACTATGACATCATAATCAAAACTCGATGCAATATATGTTGCCTCTTTAGGCTTTGATGTAAACACTATTCTATAATCTATTTTATTCTCATTCATAATTTCTTCGATTATACTCTTCATTGCCTTTGCTTTTCCACTTCCAGCAATAGGATTTATTACAAACAAGTATTTTTTCATCTTATCCATCATACCCCCTACATATTATGACTGTATTCTCCTTTTATTGCTCTATCTAAAGCTATGATTTCTTCTGCAGAAAGA
>CAZZCQ010000135.1:0-4368 GCA_964652285.1 uncultured Tissierella sp. | reverse complement strand
AGAGCAGGAGACTATGATTTATCAATCCTAATGAGGGATGATATTTTTGAATTAGCAAGTAAAGTCAAAATAATAGAGAGCCCAAAATTTAATGAGCTACGCAAAACCCAGCATTTAAGTGGATCAACTGTAACCATAATAAAAACCGATGGAAAAACTGTCTCTTCCACAATATTGAGTCCTAAGGGATCACTTAATAATCCTTTGAATAAAGGTGATCTAATAGATAAGTTTGATTATCTAACATCAAAAGCCTTAGGCAAAGAGAAAACAAAATCATTAGCAGACTTAATTTTAAATGGATCCCTAGATACTTCAATAAAAGAGATTTCTCTACTAGTTAGTAAGCTATAAAGTTTAGATGGATATAAAAGTCAAGAACAAGGAGGGATTTAATTGTCAAAAACAGAAGGTGGATTCTATGAGCAAATACAAGGTGTAATGAATCCAGTATTAGTTGAACATTATTATAGCCAAAGGATTGAAAAAACCAACGATTCTTTTGATTATTTGGTAAAGGTTATGAAAGCCCATGTATGTATGCTAGCTGAACAAAGTATAATTCCTTTAGAAGCCGCTAGAAAATTATTAGCTGCCATGAATGATTTAGATAGTGAAACAATCTATTTGGACCCTAGTTTGGAAGATTTATATATCAATTTTGAAAGCAATATAATTTCTACCTTAGGCAAAGAGATAGGCGGTTACTTACCAGTAGCACGAAGCAGGAATGATGTGGAAGCTGCTATGTGGAGGATAGAATTGCGAGAAAAACTTTTCCAACTAGCAGATTCTGTTTTGGATGTGATTTCAGCTCTTCATGAGCGAGCAGAGGAAACATCAACATATGTTTGTCCAGGATATACATATGATCAACAGGCTCAACCTATTACAATGGGACATTATTTACTAGGTATTGTCCAACCTCTCATAAGAAATACTGAAAGGATTATAGAATGTGTTAGTAGATTTAATAAAAACCCATTAGGTGCAGTAGCATTTGCTGGCACCAGAATCAATATTGATATGGAACTAACTGCTGAGCTTTTAGGATTTGATGGTGTTATGGAAAACACACAAGATGCAATAGCAGGTTGTGATTATATGTTGGAATCTGCGAATATTGCTGTAATAAACCTTAATACCCTTTCTAGGTTAGCAGAAGATATCATCAAATGGTGTTCAAATGAACTGGGCTTTGCAGATTTACCAAATGACTTAATAGATTCAAGTACCATTATGCCACAGAAACGAAATCCTGTAATATGTGCTACAGTTAGATCTCAAGCAAGATTAGTGGCTGGTATATATGCGGGTATTTGTGCATCATGTTCTGTAAAAAATGAAGCTAGTAGGGATGTTACTATCGCATTCGATGAGGTTATTGATTGTATCAGAATATCAAATAGTATGACAAGAATCAGTGAAGCCTATGTTGAAACACTTACTTTTAATAAAGAAGCTATGGAAGATATGCTTCAAAAAGGTTTTAGTAATGCAACTGAGATTGCTGACAGCCTAGTTATAGAGGGAAAGATTCCATTTAGGATGGCTCATAGTATAGTCGGTGGTGCTATTGCAGAATTATATGAAAAAGGTCTAGGTCAATTTGATTTAAACCATGAAATTTTAGATAAATGGAGCCGCAAAGTAATAGGTGAGGAATTGCCATTGGCAAAAGAAGAAGTGGAGGAAGCCAAGGACTTCCGTGTATGTGTTGAAAGGAAAAACAGCAGTGGCTCAACATCACAAAAAGAAATTGATAAAGCCTTAAAAACACAAAGAAATCAAGTGGAACTATTAAAATTGAACATGGAAAAAGAAAGAAATAAATGGATTGATGCTGACAAAAAATTAGATAACAAGATATTAACCATTATTAATTAGAATTAAAAGTAAAATTGTAGTGCTAAGATTTTACTTTTACAAATAAAAAATAAGGAGTGTTTAGAGTGAAGAGAAAATATTTGTCTATTTTATTAGTTCTGATACTAGCCTTTTCAATGGTAGCATGTAGTGGCGATGACGACAATGAACCTGTAGATTCTAATAATGGCGCTACCAATAATCAAGACAAGGGCACTACAGATGTGGTAGAAGACTTAATCGTATTGACTGGAAGTGATGCATCCACATTTGACCCTCATTTCTGTACAGATTCGGCTACAGAAATATTCAACAAGAATATGTATAATAATCTTGTAAGGTTTACTAGTGATATGGAATTAATTCCAGATTTAGCTGATAGTTGGGAGATTTCTGAAGATCAATTAACATGGACATTCAAGCTTAAAGAAGGTGTAGAATTCCACGATGGCACTCCTTTTAATGCTGAAGCTGTTAAGGTATCATTTGAAAGAGTTCTCAATCCAGATGTTGGCTCCCCTAGACGTTCTGTTTTAGTAATTATAGATAAGGTAGAGGTGGTAGATGAGTATAGAGTAAGTATAACTACATCAACACCTGCCGGTTCATTGCTTCAACAGTTAGCCCACCCTGTGGCAGCTATTATAAGTCCTACTGCACTTGATACTCATGGAGAGAAGATTTCTGATTATCCAACAGGAACTGGTCCATTTAAATTTGTTGAATGGAAAATAGGTGAAGAAATAATTATGGAAAGCAATGAAGATTATTTCAATGGTGCACCAAAAATTGGTAAATTAATATTTAGAGTTGTTCCAGAGGATTCAACCAGATCATTATTACTTGAATCAGGTCAAGCAGATGTAGCAATGCGTCTACCAGTTACAGAGTTACAACGTCTGGAGAGTAAAGATAGTATAGAGGTTGACAAATCTGATACTGTCATGACAATGTATATAGCTATCAACAATAACAAAGGACCATTGAAGGATGCTAGAATAAGACAGGCATTAAACTATGCTACAGATAAAAATATAATAATTGATCATATATTAGAAGGCATGGGTACCCTTTCTGATTCACCAATATCACCTTCAACTTGGGGATATAACTCAATTGGTGCTTATGAACATGATGTAGAAAAAGCAAAACAATTACTTGCTGAAGCGGGTTATCCAGATGGCATAGACTTAGAGATATGGACACCAATTGGTAGATATCTAATGGATACACAAGTAACTGAAAATTTACAAGCACAATGGGCTGATGCAGGTATGAATGTAAGCATTAGACAATGGGAGTTCCAAGCTCTTATGGAAGAGGTCAAAAAAGGAGAATTTGATATGGTACTACTAGGATGGAGTCCATCTACAGGTGATGCAGATCAAGGTTTATATCCTGTATTCCATTCAACCCAATGGCCACCAGCATCTAATAGAGCTCATTATGCTAATGATACAGTAGATAAACTATTAGAAGATGCGAAAATAGAAACTGATTCTGCAAAGAGATTACAGCTATATAAAGAAGCTGAACAAATAATAATGGATGAAGCAGCATGGGTATTCTTATATTATCCAAAACAAGCTGTATCTTATAGCAGCGATATCTCGGGAATGGAAGTACTCCCTACTGAGCATATTTTGTTTGAAAAGGTTGTAAAATAAGAAGAAATTATTTCGCGTAAGTTTTCTATTGTAGGAGGGATAAATTGTATAAATATATAAGGCAAAAACTATTATTTACTATATTAGTGCTTTTTGGCGCAGCGACACTTTCTTTCCTACTCTTACATTTAATTCCTGGGGATACTGCTGAAGCTCTAGCAGGCCCTCAGGCAACAATAGAAGATGTTGAAAATTTGAGGAAAGCAATGAAATTGGATGCTTCATTACCAGAACAGTATGCAAAGTACATGACTAATCTATTAAAAGGAGATTTAGGTCACTCATATAGGACTAATCGACCTGTTTGGGATTTAGTATCTAAAGCCTGGCCAGCGACTTTTCAACTATCTTTAGTTAGTATAACAATTGCAATTGTTATAGGGATACCTTTAGGTATTTATGCAGCCATAAAAAGAGGAACTATTGGAGATACTCTCTCCATGATTATTTCTTTTGTTGGTGTATCCATGCCGTCTTTTTGGTTAGGATTGGTATTAATTCTGCTGTTTTCAGTTAAAAATGAATGGCTACCTTTTTACGGGAAAGAAGGATTTACAAGCTTTATATTACCAAGTCTGACATTAGGATTGGGTATAGCAGCGAATATTGCAAGATTAACTAGAACAAGTATGTTAGAGATATTGGGACAAGATTATGTTAGAACTGCTAGAGGGAAAGGGTTAAAGGAAACAAGGGTTATTATATTACATGCTTTAAAAAATGCTTCAATACCAATAGTGACTATAATTGGACTACAATTTGGTATACTACTTGGTGGTCAAGTTGTCACAGAAACGGTTTTTTCATGGCCAGGTATAGGTCGAATGATTGTTGA
>CAZZCQ010000134.1:0-4375 GCA_964652285.1 uncultured Tissierella sp. | reverse complement strand
GTATTGAAAATATCTTGAACAATTAATGTGGCAAGTCCCATTGAAGGCTCATCAAGCATCATAAGTGTAGGTTTAGTCATCAATGCTCTTCCTACAGCTAACATCTGCTGTTCACCACCAGATAATGTAATTGCACGTTGTTTCTTTCTCTCTTCTAATCTTGGGAATAACTCATATACTTTCTTTAGGTCATTAAGTACTCCCTCTTTGTCTTTCTTTCTTAAATAAGCACCCATTTCCAAATTTTCTAATACACTAAGTTTTGGAAAAACTCGTCTTCCCTCTGGAACTAAAGCTAATCCTGCTGCTACTACTTTGTCAGCTCCTAATTGATCAATTCTTTTTCCCATAAAGATTATCTCGCTATCTTTACTAGGATTAAGTAGTCCTGAGATAATTCTTAAAGTAGTTGTTTTACCAGCTCCATTGGCTCCAATAATCGTAACTATTTCTCCTTCTTTTACATTTATACTAATATTATGAAGGACTTCAATTCTACCATATGATGCACTAACATTTTTGAGTTCTAACATGTCTATTCCTCCCTTCCCAGATATGCTTCTATTACTTTTTCATCTGCTCTTACTTCATCAGGAGTTCCTTCAGCAATCTTTTCTCCAAAGGATATTACCATTATCTTATTGGATATTGACATTACAACATCCATCTTATGCTCTATAAGTACTACTGTAATACCTCTATCTCTTATATCAAGTATTAGTTGTGATAATTGACCTAAATCTTGAGTGTTAAGTCCTGAAGCAGGCTCATCCATGAGTATTACCTTTGGCTCAGTAGCAAGAGCTCTTGCAATCTCCAGATTCTTTTGCATACCATATGAGAGATTCTTAGCTTTATCATGAGCCACATGCCCAAGTCCTACAAACTCAAGATACTCCATTACCTTTTCTCTGCTTTCTTTTTCTTCCTTTTTCTTAGCAGGGGTATTAAACATAGAATTAAAAAGTCCATTATTGGTTCTAGTATGCATACCTACAAGGGCATTATCCAGAACAGATAAGTCCATAAAAAGATTTAGATTCTGAAATGTCCTTGCTAAGCCTAGTTCCGTTCTTTGAAATGATTTTAAAGGCGTTATATCCTTTCCTTCAAAGTATACTTTTCCTGCTGTCGGAGTGTAATATCCAGCTACCAGATTGAAAAATGTTGTTTTTCCAGCACCATTAGGACCTATTATAGCAGTAATTTCTCCGTCTTCCGCAGTAAAATCTATATCATGTGCAGCCTTCAAGCCACCAAATGTAATACCTAGGTTTTTAGTTTCAAGTATAGCCATCTTTACACCTCCTCAGTTTTTGATTTGTTTTTAGCCTTATAATCACCATTTATAATTTCATTCACTCTATCAAGTAAACCTCCAAATCCTTCTGGAGCAAAGATTATAATTGCAACTATTGCAGCACCATAAATTACAAGTCTAATATCACCAACTGACCTCAAGAATTCTGGTATTATGGTTAGTGCTATGGCTCCTAATATGGATCCAGGTAGATGACCTATTCCACCAACTACCACCATAGCAAGTATAGTTGATGATTCTGCTGCCATAAATGACTCTGGAGAAATAAATCTCACCTCATGAGCATAAAGGGCCCCTGCAATCCCAGCAAAGAATGCTGAAATAGTAAAAGCAAGAACCTTATATCTAGTAGAGTTAATACCCATAGCTTCTGCAGCTACTTCATTTTCTCTAATAGCAAGGAATGCTCTTCCTACTCTTGAATCTATTAAATTTAAAATAAGTATTGTAGTGATGACTACAAAGAATAATATTAGATAATAATATTTTGCATAAGAATCAATTACTATAGGTCCTATACTTGGAGCAGGTACTCCTGTTATTCCTTTTGTTCCATTTGTAACTGATTCCCAGTTGACAAATATTTGATACATAATTTCACCAAATCCCATAGTCGCAACACCAAGGAACAAACCTTTCAATCTTAAAGTTGGAATACCGATTAAAACACCAAAGAATGCTGCCATAAGACCTGCACATACGAATCCTGCCCATACTGGTAAACCTAGTTTTACTGTTAGTACAGCACTTGTATAAGCGCCAATACCATAAAAACCTGCATGCCCTACTGAAAACTGTCCTGTACATCCTGTAAGGAGGTTTAAGCTCAAAGTAAGTATTGCATAAATCCCTGCTAGATTAGCAAGATGTAGCCAATATCTGTTCTCAACGAACTGAGGCAGAGCCATAGCAATCAGTATAAGTATTATTACTTTATATTTTTCGAATATTTTTCTCATTTTTCTCCTCCTCCCTTACTTTTTGCCCATAATACCAGATGGTTTAAATACCAGCACTAAGATTAAAACTATGAATGAGATAGCTGATTGATATTGTGAGGATAAGTAACCTGCAGTTAAGGCTTCGATGATTCCAAGTATGATACCTCCAACCATAGCTCCACCCATGTGATCTATCCCACCTAGTAAGGCAGCCGAAAATCCTTTAGGTCCCATTGGAACACCCATATCTGCCATAACAAAATAAAGTGGTGCTATCAATATCCCTGCTATTCCACCTATACCACAAGCAAATGCAAATGTAAGTGACATTGTTTGTTTTACATTTATTCCCATTAGTGCTGCTGCCTCTCTATCCTGAGAAGTAGCTCTCATGGCTTTACCTATATAGGTTCTAGTCAAAAATAAATTTAGTAATATAACTAATGCAAATCCAATACACATAATCCAAATGTTTTGAGGTACTATGGTTACACCAGCAAACTCAAATGGTTGATCTCCAAATATTGTAGGGAATGGGTATGGATCTGCTCCAAAAATAAATCTATAAAGATTCCTTATAAAGATACCTACACCTATGGTAGCAATAACCCTGATAACGCTTTGTTTATGTATTATAGGTCTATATGCTAACCTTTCAATAATATAAGCAACTAGCATACATGCCAGTACTGATAATATAAATGCCACAATAAAAGGTAAATCTAACCATATATAGAAAATCAATATAAAAAAGGCCCCAATGGTAACAGTCTCGCCTTGGGCAAAGTTCAAGATGCCCCATGTATTCCAAATCAATACATATCCTAATGCGATAAGGCCATACACACTACCAATAGCCAATCCTTGTATAATCTGTTGAAAAAACATATGCTCCCTCCTTCATTAGGTCTCTATTACTAGGTGGGGCGGATATCCGCCCCATAAGTAATCTAATAATTACTCGCCCCAGTCTACTACTTCATATTCGCCTTGATCGTTGATTTTAACGATAAGTACGCTACGTGGTGTATCTCCATTTTCGTCGATATTTATTGTTCCTGTTGCGCCTTCAAGTCCTTGAACTTTCTTTAATTGATTATTAATCTCTTCAGAAGTAACATTGTCTCCACAATTCTTTAGAGCTTCTCCAAGTGTCAACATGGAGTCATATGCCATAGCTGCATTTGAATCAGGAAGCATACCATATGCTGCTTGATAATTAGATATGAATTCTGCAGCTTTTGGTGAAGCCTTGTCTGGATCTGGGAAGAATGGTTGTGTATTAAGCAATCCATAAACAGCATCTCCAGCTAACTCAATAATTTTTTCGTTAGTTAATCCTCCACCACCCATTAATTGAATATCCATTCCAAGTTGTTGAACTTGTCTAGCTATTAAAGCTCCTTGTTGGTACATTGTCCACATAATTATAGCTTCAGGATCGCCTTCTTGGATCTTCAATAATTGTGATGTCATGTCCTTAGCATCTGGAACAAATGATTCAACTGCAATTGGTTCTATTCCAGCTTCTTGTAATACTCTAACTACAACATCTTTGCCCCCACCACCGAAGTCATCATTTTGGTACATAACTCCAATTCTTGTAAATCCTAATTCATTTATCGCATATCTAGTAATTTCACCAGCTTGGTTCTCATCAGAAATTTGCAGACGATAAATATATGGATTCCCAAGATGCGTTATAGATGTATTGGATGATATTGGTGTAATATGTGGAACCTTAGCTTCTTGTGTAACTTCCATTGCAGCCAATGTAGCTGAACTGTTTACTGTACCTATTACAACTGGAACATTATCTGAGTGAACTAATTTGTTAACAGCAGATACTGCTTTTGCAGGGTTTTGCTCATCATCTTCTTTAATAAGCTCTAAAGGTCTTCCATTGATGCCACCTGCGTCGTTGAATTCTTTCATAGCAAGTTCGATACCCTTCATCATTGTATCTCCTACCATTGCAGCTCCTCCTGATAATGGCCCAAAAGCACCAATAACAATTGGTTCACCAGAAGCATCGCCATTACCTCCACCACCACCATTGCCACATCCGACTAATGGTGTTACCAAAAGAGTAACTACAAGTGTGAATAATATA
>CAZZCQ010000133.1:0-4399 GCA_964652285.1 uncultured Tissierella sp. | reverse complement strand
GGAAAAGGGATTAGGTGAATATAATATTGATATCACAGATGAAGCAATAGATTACTTATTAAATATTGCCAATGGCGACGGAAGGGTAATACTCAATTCCTTGGAAATTGGAGTATTATCAAGTCCAAAGGATGAAAATGGAATAATCCATCTAGACCTAAACGAAATAAAATCATCAGTTCAGATAAAGGCTGCAAATTATGATAAGGATGGAGATCAACACTATGATACTGCTTCAGCATTTATAAAGAGCATGAGAGGTTCGGACCCAGATGCAAGCCTTTATTGGTTAGCAAAGATGATTAATGCTGGTGAAGACCCTAGATTTATTGCCAGAAGGATTATCATATGTGCATCAGAGGATGTAGGTAATGCTGATCCAAATGCATTAAATATTGCTGTATCAGCCTTCAATGCAGTCAATGTAATTGGAATGCCAGAAGGGAGAATCCCACTTGCTCAAGCAGCTATATATATAGCTACAGCACCAAAGAGCAACGCAAGCTATCTAGGGATTGATAGAGCTTTAGAGGATATAAAAAACATGGATACTGGGAAGGTTCCAGCTCATTTAAGGGATACAAGTTATTCAGGAGCTCAAAATTTCGGACATGGTAAAGGATATAAGTATCCTCATGATTATAAAGGGGCATATATAAACCAACAGTATTTACCTGACGAATTTATTAACAAGAAGTATTATGAGCCTACAGCTAATGGTTATGAAAGGGAAATAAAAAGAAGGATGGAATCTTTGGAGGATGATTATGAATAAAAAACTTGCTTCAAGAATTGAAGAGATTGCTATTGAATTGACCAATCAGCTAAGCATAGTAGAAACACCTGGGGAAGTAGAGGTTAGTAAAAAAATCTACCATATACTTAGTGACAACAAATATTTTCAAGAGAATCCTGAAAATCTAAGTTTTGTAGATGTGCCAAATGACTTTTTAGGGCGGAAGTCAGTTCTAGCTATACTGAAAGGGAAGAAAGGACCTAGCAAAAAAACAGTAATCTTGATAGGTCATACTGATACAGTAGGTATCTCTGATTATGGGAATTTGCAGGATTATGCCAATAAGCCCTACGAATTAACCGAAAAACTAAAGGAAATATCCGATTCTCTATCTGAAGAGGTAAGATTGGATTTAGAATCAGAAGATTATCTATTTGCTAGAGGCCTTTTAGATATGAAAACAGGCCTAGCTGTTATAATGGCAATACTAGAAGAAATTTCAAAGGATATGGATAATCTTGAAGGAAACATTATCTTTGCAGCAGTATGCGATGAGGAGAGCAATTCCGCTGGTATGCTATCAGTAATCCCAGAATTAGTCAGATTACAAGATGAAGAAGGCTTTGAATACCTAGCTATTTTAGATGCTGATTATATGACATCAGAATATGACGGAGACCAAAATAAATACATATATATAGGAACAACAGGAAAACTGATGCCATCCTTCTATATATTTGGGAAGGAAGCCCATGTAGGAGAATCATTCAATGGTTTAGACCCAAATCAACTATCCTCATCAATTATCAAGAAGATTAATCAAAATACGGAATTTTGTGATCTAGTAGAAGGTGAGGTTACACTACCACCAATTTCATTAAAGCAAAGGGATTTAAAAACTGAATACTCAGCTCAGATTGCAAATTCTGCTACTTTATTATTTAATTATGCTACATTTAAGAGCAGCCCAAATGAAGTTTTAGATAAGATGAAAAATGCTGCTTTAGAAGCTTTTCAGTCTACAATAGATGATTTAAATTACCAATATAAAAGATACTGCAAATTAGTGGATAGAGAGTTTAAGAGCCTCCCTTGGAAGGCAAGAGTTATCACATATGAAGAATTATATTCAGCTGTAAAATCCGAATTAGCTAGCAATCTTGATGAAAGAATAGATAATTTTCTAGTTGAAATGCTAGATGATGAATCCATAGACCAGAGAGATTTCGCTCTCAAATTAGTAGAGGAGGTTCATAATCTTTGGTCAGATAGAGATCCAATAATAATTGTATATTTTACACCTCCATATTATCCTCATATATATGTCCAGGGGAATACATCTAAGGATAAATTATTGCTAAATGCACTAATAGGAGCTGTAGATAAGACGGATACAGATTATAAACTGGTCTATAAAAAGTTCTTTCCATACATATCAGATTTAAGTTATGGTGCAGCACCAAAGGATGATAATATCATATCATCACTAAAGAATAATATGCCTGGCTATGGAACAAAATATGAATTACCATTAGAGGACATGCAAAGATTGGATTTACCAGTAGTCAATATAGGACCCTTTGGTAAAGATGCTCACAAACTGACAGAGAGGATAGAGAAGAAGTATTCCTTTGAAGTAACACCTGTCTTGATATATAATACTATAATGAATTTATTAAATGATAGGAGCTAATTTTAATCTCTTGCTTCATTGACTGTCAGGGCGACTTCACCAACTCAGGATGATGAGAAACATGTCAGATTCCTCGCTCTAGGCTCGGAATGGCAGGAAGAGGCTCGGAATGGCAGGAAGAAGGTCGGAATGACAGTATAATACTATTTTGATGATTCAACCATAGTATAATTACCTATATTAAAAACATAATTTTGGAGGGATAAAATGAAATTATCATTAAGAGAGATTTACAAAGATAGTAACAAATATTTTGATAAAGAAATTGTTGTAGAAGGCTGGATAAGGAATTTACGCTCTTCAAAGGCTTTTGGTTTTATAGAGCTAAATGATGGTACTTTCTTTTCTAGTATACAGGTGGTTTTTAATTCAGATATGCCTAATTTCAATGAGATAGGTAAGCTTCACCTATCATCTTCAATTAAAGTAGTAGGTACTTTGATTTCAACTCCTGATGCAAAACAAGCTTTTGAAATTCAAGCTAAGGAAATTGAAGTTGAAGGAGAATCTACACCAGATTACCCCTTGCAAAAGAAACGCCATACCTTTGAATATCTTAGGACAATTGCACATCTAAGACCAAGATCTAATACCTTTAACGCCGTATTTAGAACTAGATCAGTCTTGGCATATGCAATACATAAGTTCTTCCAAGATAGGGGATTTGTATATATTCATACACCAATTATAACTTCAAGCGATGCTGAAGGAGCAGGGGAAATGTTTAGAGTTACAACTCTAGATTTTAACAATCCTCCAAAAGATGATGAAGGAGAAGTTGATTTTTCTGAGGATTTCTTTGGGAAATCCACTTATTTAACAGTAAGTGGCCAGTTAGAAGCTGAGGTATTTGCCCTATCCTTTAGAGATGTATATACATTTGGTCCTACTTTTAGATCGGAAAATTCAAATACTGCAAGACATGCAGCGGAATTTTGGATGATAGAGCCTGAAATAGCCTTTGCTGATTTGAATGATAATATGGAATTAGCTGAGGATATGATGAAATATATTATAAAATATGTAATGGAAAATGCCAAAAAAGAGATGGAATTCTTCAATAAATTTATAGATAAAGGATTGAATGAAAGACTTCAAAATATCGTGAATTCAAATTTTGAAAGAATTACCTACACAAAAGCGATTGAATTGCTAAAAGATGCAAAAAAAGAATTCCAATATCCTGTAGAATGGGGTATTGATTTACAAACTGAGCATGAAAGATACATCACTGAAGAGATATATAAGAAGCCTGTCTTTGTAACTGATTACCCAAAGGATATCAAAGCCTTTTATATGAGATTGAACGATGATAAGAAAACAGTAGCAGCCATGGATTTATTGGTGCCAGGAGTAGGAGAGATTATAGGAGGCAGCCAAAGGGAAGAAAGGTTAGAAGTATTAGAAAAAGGAATTCATGATAATGGAATGAATCCTGATGATTACTGGTGGTATTTGGAGTTAAGGAAATATGGTGGGACTAAACACGCTGGATATGGATTAGGATTTGATAGAGCCTTGATGTATATCACAGGTATGACCAATATAAGAGATGTCATCCCGTTCCCAAGGACAGTAAATTCAGCAGAGTTTTAGAAAGTTGCAAATGTTCGCTTAGTATTTCTTATTATATCTCAATGTTTTTGTCATTTTGAGCTTGCGAGGAATCTTAGTTTCTAAACAAAGATCCTTAGTTTCACTCAGAATGACAACAAAAATAGCGATTTTTATTGAATATCCTTTCAAACTTTGCTATAATCAATTTATTAGGAAAAACGAAGAAGAGAAGTAGTAAATCTCAAGATTATTTTAAGAGAGCTGTTACTTGGTGAAAAACAGCATTAATCAAGATTGAACTCGTCTCAGAGTTTCCATGATAGAAAGTCATGGACGGTAAATACCGTTATATCATCGAGTGGATAGCAATATCAAATAGAGTGGTACCGCGAAAAGGCCTTTCGTCTCTTATA
>CAZZCQ010000132.1:0-4465 GCA_964652285.1 uncultured Tissierella sp. | reverse complement strand
AATCTCAGCTTATCTCCTTTTTTTGGGACAGTAATGGAGACCTTGCTAGCTCTTTTATTACCTAACCATTTTTCCACTACTTCCAAATCACTAATATTAGCTTCTAGAATTATTTCTTTTGGAATGTAGGCTGACCCAATATAAAATTGTTTGATAAAAGAGCTAAGTATCTCTCCTTTTTCTTCCCCATACCTATCCTCCAAAAGAAAGTGTTCTCTACCAATAATTTTACCTGCTCTAATAAAGAATACTTGAACACATACCTCTTCTATACCTCTAGCCATTGCAATTATATCTTGATTAACATTATCAGTTGATACAATTTTTTGTTCTTCTTGTAAAGTTCTCAAGGCATTTAATTGGTCTCTAAGTATACTCGCCTTTTCAAACTCCTTATTATTTGATGCTTGAAACATTTTATTTTCAATATTATCTATGAGATTTAGGCTCTTACCATCTAGAAATTGAATAATCTCCCTAATCATTTCCATGTATTCTTCTTCGTCAACACTTCCTAGACATGGTGCACAACATTTACCAATATAGTAGTTTAGACAAGGTCTAAAATTAGCTAAATTCTTCTCTAGGTTTAGTTTACAATTTCTAATTGGATATATATCGTGTAAGATATCGATAGAATCATTAACAGCTGAGGCACTTGGATAGGGCCCAAAATACTTAGAACCATCCTTAACTACCTGTCTAGTTTTAATAACCCTTGGGTATTTTTCGTTTAAAGTAACCTTTATATATGGATATTGCTTGTCATCTCTCAAAAGAATATTATATTTTGGACGATTCTTCTTAATCAAATTTGCTTCCAAAACCAATGCTTCAACTTCATTATCTACAATGATATATTCAAATTCTTTAATATGACTAACCATGCTTCTGACTTTAAGGGATTGATTTTTTTGTGAACGAAAATATTGCCTAACTCTACTCCTTAAAGATATAGCTTTGCCAACATATATTATATCATCAGATTTATCTTTCATTAGATATACACCTGGTTTATCAGGTAGTTTCTTTAGTTCTTCATCTATAATAAACATATTTTCACCCTTAGTTATATATAAGTCTATTATACCATAAGTAGCTAGAATAATATCTATTAAGAGCCTAAATTATTGATTTGCTCTTATCAATTAAATCTTTGCTCAGACCTATAACATTGTCTAGACAAGATGAATTATTGAACTCCTTCATTCTATCCCTAATCTGATCTAATACTCTTGGATTCTTCATTACAAATTCCATTAGTTGGCTAATTGTATCTATTTTTGATACATAAAAAGCTAATCCGTTTTTGAGCAAAAAATCAAGATTTTCTTTCTCCTGTCCTGGTATATAGAAAGGAATAACCATTGGAAGTTTCTTTGCTATTGCTTCAGATATGGTCAGACCACCTGGTTTAGTAATAATTATATCACTGTTTTCCATGATAAAAGGTATCTTGTTAGTATAACCATATACTATAATCCTTTTGCTTTTGATTAATTCAAAATACTTCTTTTCTATATTGCTTTTTAATTTCTGGTTTTGCCCACAAACAGCTGTAATATTGTAACTTCCCTCCATCTTGACCAAGTTATCAAGAGTATCTATTATTCCTTTTAAGCCTAGACTCCCTGCCATAATTAAAATTTGAAAAGGTCTTGGTTCAGTGGATACTTGGCAAATTTCTTTTACAAACTCCTCCTTAATTGGTATCCCATAAGAAAATATTCTTTCTTTTGCTACCCCTTGTTTTCTAAGTGATTCACTGGTATATTCGCATCCAGCAATATATGCATCCACATTTTTGTCAATATATGTTCCATGAGCTTCATAATCAGTTACTACTGATATAAATGGTATATTAATTAGCCTTTTTTCCTTTAAATAGCCTATAATACCAACTAACAAAACATGTGTAGATATTATCAAATCTGGTTTTTCTTCTATAATAATATTATATAATTTCTCCTTGGAAATCATCATCAATGGATTAACAATTAGTCTGCTAGACTTCTGATTATTACTTAAATCATACAAGTTCCCATATAGTTTAGGAAAGTTATTTATTAACATCTTATGAGAGTTGAGTATAATAGTATCAAATGCTCTGTTTATTTCTAAAAAGGCATCAATTTTTCTGACTGAATATCCATGTTTTTTAAACCCTTTTTCTAAAGAGAGTGCAGCTTCATTATGTCCGCCACCAGTAGAAGCTGTAAAAATCAATATCTTTTTCATGTCTTTTCCCCCTTATAAAATTACAAATAATTAGAGATTTATTTCTATACTAATTATAACGAAATCCAATTCAAAATAACTACATTTTATTATAATTTTACTATATATTTACCCACTTTTTAGAAATCTCCACATGGTGTATAGAAAAAAAAGAAGGATCTCACCTTCTTATACGCATCTAGTCTTTTGTAGTAGCCATGATTTCTCTTCATCATTCAGATATGGTGATAATTTGTCAAATACATCCCTATGATAATTATTTATCCACTCTTTTTCATCAAAGGATAGTAAATCTATATCTATAGCTTCTAAATCTATAGGTGCATAGGAAAGGACCTCGAATCTCATGAACTTTCCTAACTCTGTTTCTATATCTTCATCTACTACAACTATATTTTCTATTCTAATTCCATGCTTTTCTGCTTTATATAGGCCTGGTTCTATAGATACTACCATACCCTTCTCTAAAGCTACATCATTTGGTGCTGATGCTATTCTATGAGGCCCTTCATGTACATTCAATAGGTATCCAATACCATGACCTGTGCCATGCTTAAAATCAAGTCCTTCCTTCCACATTGGATATCTAGCTAGTATATCCAATTGATATCCTGTAGTACCCTTTAAAAATTTAGCATCAATTAAGTTGATATGCCCCTTTAAGGTCAAGGTGAAGTCCTTAATCTCCTCATCTGTTAAGGGTCCCACTGCAATTGTCCTAGTGATGTCAGTAGTACCATCTAGGTATTGCCCACCAGAGTCTAGAAGATAGAAGCCCTTTTCTTCCAATAAACAATATGAATCCTCTGTTGCTGAATAGTGAGCCATGGCTGCATTTGCCCCATAGGCTGAAATGGTGTTGAAGCTTGGCTCTATGAATAAGTCTTGCTCTTTTCTAAACTCCAACAATCTATCCGCAGCTGATAATTCATCTATACTAACTTTACCTAGATTATTATCTAACCAATATAAAAACTTAGTCAAGGCCACTCCATCTTTTATATATGCATTTCTTTGATTTTTTATTTCTGTTTCATTCTTTATAGCCTTCAAAACTGTAGTATAATTCAATTCATCGATTATTTTACATTCTTGAGGGATAGCGTTAAATAACCATCTATTGATTTTATCCTTCTCAAGTAGAACTGTAGCATCTTTTTCTATATCCTTTACATATTCAAGTATATCTTCATAGAGCAAGACCTGAATACCATTATCATTTAAGAAATTCTCTATCTCTCCATTGATCTTATCCAATTCTACAAATAGATAAGCTTTGTCCATAGATATTAGAGCATAGGAGATGATGACAGGATTTCCCTTTACATCTCCCCCCCTTATATTATAAAGCCATGCAATATCATCTAGACTACCAAGCAGAAAATAATCTGCCTCCTCGGCTTTCATCTTTTCTCTAATTCTATTGATTTTTTCCCTTGCTGCTAGACCAGTGTATTTAATCTCATGAAGGAAGGCATCTTCTTTAGGTAGTTCTGGTCTATCTTCCCAGATTTCTTCTAAAAGATCATATTTGTCATTAAAATTCACTCCACTATCTACAAATTCACTTTTTAGTTTTTCTCCTGTTCTTTGATTAAAGACCCTACCATCATATCCAATGATATCCCCATCCTTAATATTTTCTTTTAACCATTGTATATAGGAGGGAACACCTGGAACTCCCATTCTAAATAACTTATATTCTGTCCCTTTTAATTGATTCTCCGCTTGAATAAAGTATCTCCCATCAGTCCACAGATTAGCATTATCTTGGGTAATCACCACAGTTCCCGCTGAACCAGTAAATCCTGATATCCATGCTCTTCCTTTATAATAATCCGCCACATATTCTGACTGATGTGGGTCGGATGTTGGTATTATATATGCTGTTATTCCATTTAAATCCATTACCTCTCTAAGTTGACTTAATCTATCATTTATAGTCAAATGAATCCCTCCATTTCCATAAGAATATTATACTATATGGAATCGATTAATCCTAATTAATTCATGATACAATAATACTATAAAAACATTGCCACCTAAACAGATTGAAGAATCTTAGGTTCTAAGATTCTTCGCTACTGCTCAGAATGACAATCCTATATAAATAGCTGAATATCTGATTCTAAAGCATCCTTGAGATAATCCTCCGCTGTAACTATATCAACTTCATCCATCAATTCCTTATCACCAAATCCCATCACTTCACAGGACAACTTGCATG
>CAZZCQ010000131.1:0-4541 GCA_964652285.1 uncultured Tissierella sp. | reverse complement strand
TCGGTAAGCTTTTTAGCAACTTTAAAGTCTTGCAAAATATTTTCATAGAGGAGGGAGAAGATTGGCCTTGTTAGATAGTGAAACTTTTGATTTATATGATAAACTTAAATATAATTTTCTTTTTAACAATGACATAAACTGCATTCATATTCTTCTTAACCTTTATGATTTAGAGAACAATATCAACAATATTGTGCCTAATTACATATCACTAAACAATCTTAGAAGAAATATTTCTAAGCTACTAAAAGATCGAAGAGGAAATCATCTTATAGCCAATAATCTTGGCGAATTGATACATGAAGAAATAAATCGGTTAGAATTATATCTATATTTGGAAGGATATAAATATGGGTTTTTAAATAAGAAAGATGCCAATAAATTGGAAAATGTGACTATCAAGTATTATTCAATCCCTGATTTGTACAATATGAAATATCTATTTCATTATAATACAAATGAAGGAGAGGTTTTAAAATTTAAAGATACATTCTTAGATAATGTTGAAAAAGAAAGCAAATCAAACAAAAGACTGCAAGATATAATCATGGAGTATGCAAAAAAAATAATTCAAACTAAGATTTATTCTTTGAATAAATATTTGGACAAGCAATTATCTATTGATGTTAGTTTGAATAATGGCAATATAAAAGATGATGAAACACTACTTACTCTTGATGAATTAAAGAATATCTATGATGAAGTATTAAGGATTATTTTAAAAGATGGCAAAAGAATATATCAAAATGCATGTTGGGATGGCCTAAATGATAGGGTTTTAAAAAGGTATAGATGATGTAATTTGTATAAAAACCAAATAAATGGAAATAATAACCCTCTAGATAGATTTCTGGAGGGATTTTTATGAAGAAAAGCAAATTTATGATAATATTTGGTTTTTGTATAGTGTTTTTCATAATGAGCTTTTATTTTGGCTATCAACTTATGGAAAGAAGAATAGTTAGTCAGCATTTAAGTGAAGAACCAGATAATACTAGTAATGATGATATTGAGATAATAAGGGAAGAAAATAGAATATCGCCAAATACTATTATAGAACAAAGGAATCACTATAAGGAATGTGGACATCTAATTATCAACACAGGATTAGCGGAAGATGATGCCATTAATCTCACAAGAGATGAATATGAAGACTATCTAAATACTCATAACCCTGATACAAGGCTCATATCCTTTTCAGGTACAAAGGTTGTTATTTATAAGGAAATGAATCACCTATGTCAAGAACATTATATTGTAGGCGAACATAATGGGTATATTGCTATATTTAGTATTGATGAATCTGGAGAGAGAATATTATATAAGAGCTTTACGGATTATCCTATAAATATTTTAATTGATATAGACCAGGATAAGCTTAAAGAAGGAATAAGAGTAGATAGTGAAGAAGAGCTTTCTGAAACAATAGAAAATTTTATATCATAAATAAAGAGTGCTACTATGGATAACCTAGTAGCACTCTTTTGATAATGTGGGGAAGATCCATATGTAATTTCAATAGAGAATTCCATAGTGTTTTTATGTATTAAATTGTGTTACAATATTAAGTATATATGTGAGAGGAGATATTAATGATTATTTTAGGTGTTGACCCAGGTATAGCTATAGTTGGTTATGGGGTTATTGAATGTGTAGGTAATCATAATAAACCAATTGAATATGGTTGTATAAGAACGGATCCTAAGTATGAATTCCCTGATAGATTGAAGATTATCTATGATGAAATAATAAAGATAATTGATACATATGGTCCTACAGACATGGCCATAGAAGAATTGTTTTTTAACAAAAATACTAAAACAGCTTTAAAAGTTGGACAGGCTAGAGGCGTTATTGTATTGGCTGGAATTAATAGTGGGTTGGATATATTTGAGTACACACCTTTACAAATCAAGCAAGGGATTGTGGGCTATGGTAGGGCGGAAAAACATCAAGTTCAAGAGATGGTAAAGATGTTTCTGAATCTAAAGGAAATTCCAAAACCTGATGATGCTGCAGATGCACTGGCAATTGCATTATGTCATACAAGTTGTTTGAAATTTAAGGATAATTTTAGGATGCTTTAGGAGTGATAGGATGTTTGATTTTATTATCGGTGATATTGTTAACATTGGGGACGAATATGTAGTAATTCAGAACAACGGTATAGGTTACAGGGTATTTGCATCCACTAATACTATAATGAATCTCCAAATAGGAAAGAAGGATCAAATGCTATTTACGGAATTTCATGTTAGAGAAGATGGGATATTTATCTATGGATTCGTAAACAAAGAAGAATTGGATATGTTCAATAGTCTGTTAAAGGTATCTAAAATAGGAGCTAAAACTGCACTAGGCATACTATCTACCCTATCCCCAAACAAGATAAAATTCGCTATTCTGAATAAAGATTTGGATGCTTTATGTCAAGCACCTGGAATAGGAAAAAAGACAGCTGAGCGTATTGTGTTTGAGTTAAAGGATAAGATTAATATCAATTTAGACCTTGAAGGCATTGAACAAATAGAGATTACACCAAAATCATATGATGAAGCTTTGTTTGGGCTTATGTCTTTAGGTTATTCTAGATATGAAGTTGAAAAAGCAATAAGAAAAACTAACTATAATAATATGGATGTAGAGGATATAATTAGGGAAGCACTAAAAAAATTGTCAAGACAATAAAGGGGAATTTAAATGTTAGAAAATGAGAATAGAATAATTTCGGGTACTCCATTAGAAGAGGATTTAGAAAATGAGATTAGTCTAAGACCTAAATGGATAAAAGAATATATAGGACAGGATAAGGTCAAGACAAAATTGAATATATTTATTCAAGCTGCCAAGGAAAGAAAGGAATCCTTAGACCATGTTCTATTGAATGGGCCTCCTGGGCTAGGAAAGACTACTTTAGCCAATATAATTGCAAATGAGATGGGTGTAAATATCAGGGTTACATCTGGTCCAGCTATTGAAAGGCCTGGTGATTTGGCAAGTATTTTGACTAATCTGAGTGATGATGATGTCTTGTTTATTGACGAAATACATAGAATTAATCGGACAGTAGAGGAGATACTATATCCTGCTATGGAGGATTATGCACTGGATATCATCATAGGGAAAGGACCTTCTGCTAGGTCTGTGAGGCTGGATTTATCAAAATTTACCCTCATAGGAGCTACTACTAGATCAGGGCTGCTTAGTTCACCTCTTAGAGATAGATTTGGAATAATGTTAAATCTAGATCTCTATGAAGTAAAGGATTTACAGGAAATAATATTGAGGTCAGCATCCATATTGAACATTAAGGTAGACGATAATGGAGCTTTAGAAATTGCTAGGAGATCGAGAGGTACACCAAGAGTGGCAAATAGGCTCTTGAAAAGAGTGAGAGATTATGCACAGGTCATGGAAAATGGTGTAATCACTTGGGATGTTGCTAGAAAAGGATTAAAGATTCTAGAGGTTGACGATTTAGGCTTGGATGCTGTAGATAGGAAGTTGATACTAACTCTAATAGAGAATTTCAATGGTGGACCTGTTGGCGTGGATACCATATCTGCTGCTACAGGAGAAGAAAGAGGAACAATTGAGGATGTCTATGAACCATATCTACTTCAAATTGGGTTTTTAAATAGAACTCCAAGAGGTAGACTTGTATCAAGAAAGGCATATGAGCATTTTAGTATACCCTATATTGAAGAATAAGGACAGGTGAATAATATGAAGAGAGTTCTATGCTTCCTTATAATCTTAACAATATTTATAGTTTCCTTACCTTACAAATCATATGGTGAAATAAAATATGTAGATTATATTGATGTTAAGATTGAGCACAATAAAGCATATAATGAAATTACTAAACTGTATTCTGATCTTGGTTTTAATCTTTATAAAAAGCATGATAAAAATAATATCATAAGAAAGATAATAGATAAGGAGATTCATATCAAAGGAAGTGTTAATGGAGTTGATATATTTGATATAGATGGTGGTTTTATTACCAATATTCCTAGAGATGGCTCTATTATTATTGGGTCAACTGACATGAATGGTTCCATTATAAAAGTAGATGAAAATAGATATAGGGATTATATAACATTTTTGAATAATGATAATAATATTTTAATTATAAATCATATCCATATGGAAAACTATCTACTTGGAGTTGTCCCCAAAGAGATAGCTGCCAGTTCTCCTGTTGATGCGTTAAGAGCACAAGCTGTAGTAGCTAGAAGCTATACATATGCGAATTTGAATAAACATATTGATGAGGGTTACAACTTGTGTACTTCCACTCATTGTCAAGTATATGGTGGTTATGAGTGGGAAAAACCATCCACCAATCAAGCTGTGATAGATACTTATGGGGAATACATAGTTTATGATGGGCAGATAGCGAGTGCCTTTTATCATTCAAACTCTGGAGGGCATACAGAATCTAGTGAAGATGTATGGGGTGGTAATCTCCCTTATCTAGTAGGGATTGAAGATAGATTTTCTATGAATACAAATAATAGCACCTGGTCTTTGAGTTT
>CAZZCQ010000130.1:0-4543 GCA_964652285.1 uncultured Tissierella sp. | reverse complement strand
GATGTAGTATTCACCTATGAAGACTCCACAGGTCAAATGCAAGAAGTAAGAAAAGACTTCTCACTAAATGTAATGGAAATGCCTATTTATGAGGATCCTTGGGGAGAAGAGATGCCTCCAATGGAAGAAGGGGAAACAAGCCTTCTTAAATCAAAAGGCCTTTGGATTACATTAGGGATAATCGCAGCTATAGGAGCTATTGTCATCTATAGGAAAAAGAAAAAAAGTAAGGAACTGTCCTTAGATGAATAGACTAGATTTAGTTCTAATGGGTATTAAAAATCTGTGGAGAAGAAAACTAAGGACATCACTCACTGTCCTAGGTGTGGTCATAGGTACAGCTGCAATTATTGTAATGCTCAGCCTTGGATTTGGTTTGACAGAATTTCTTGAAGAACAAATATCTCAATGGGGAAGCCTTACCACCATAAATGTTCACAAAAAATGGGTAGACCCGATGCAACCTGGGCAAAAAGAAGTTGATTTAGATGATAAAGCGATTGAAACTTTCAAGATAATGTCTAATGTTGATGCAGTAAGCCCTATGTTAGAAACATATGGTGCAGTCATCAATGGTAGGTATATAGCCCAAATACCAATCAGGGGAATGGATCCTGATGCAATGGAAGCCTTTGGTTTTGAAGCAGCAGAAGGCCGCCTGATAACTGATAATGATGAGATGGGTGTACTCTTTGGTTCTAGTATGGCACATAACTTCTGGGATCCTAATGCAAGAATATGGAGGGAACCAAAGATCAATCTTATGAAGGATAGAATGAGTATTACCATGGATTCAAACTATGGCTATAATTATCCTGGTCAAGAAAAGATTGACTATAAGGAGTACAAAATTAAATCAATAGGTGTCTTGACAGAAGGGAATAATTGGGAGACCAGTTATGGAATATATATGCCGATTAAGGATGTACAAAAGATGATTAAGGAAAAGGAAAAAGCTGAGGGAGTAAGACCTACACCAGGTAGTAGTTCATCTGAGTATAATCGTATAGATGTAAAGGTAAACGATATAGATAATGTGGCAAAAATCCAAGACACCATCAAGGATATGGGTTTTGAAGCATATAGCCTTAACGACCAGTTAGATATGATGAAGGAACAAGCTGCAATGGTTCA
This sequence comes from uncultured Tissierella sp., assembly GCA_964652285.1. Lineage (GTDB taxonomy): Bacteria > Bacillota > Clostridia > Tissierellales > Tissierellaceae > JAAYTL01. Next base: position 3,409 of record CAZZCQ010000130.1, on the reverse strand, counting down.
AGCAGTATTAGGTGGAATAGGTGGGGTATCCTTGTTAGTAGCAGCTATTGGTATTACCAACACCATGATTATGAGTATATATGAAAGAACACGAGAAATTGGTGTAATGAAGGTAATAGGAGCTTCCTTGAGGGATATTAGAGATCTCTTCCTATTGGAATCAGCTATTATAGGTCTATTAGGCGGCTTAATTGGAATGGGATTCTCATATCTATTATCCTACTTGATAAATAAATTCGGTGCACAATCCTTTGGGGAATCACTGGGTATGTATGGTGCTACAAAGATATCAGTTATACCTTTATGGCTAGTATTTGTAGCTATGGGATTCTCCCTCCTTATAGGGATTATCTCTGGATATTTCCCAGCTAGAAGGGCTATGAAACTCAGCGCATTGGATGCAATAAGAACTGAATGACAGAATAGAAAAGACGATACCTCTGGTATCGTCTTTTTATGTCATCTTATCCTTTAGCTGCCCTAACAAATTCTCTGAACAAAGGATGTGCATGAGTAGGTCTTGATTTGTATTCTGGATGGAAGTTAACTCCAACAAACCAAGGATGTTCTTTGATTTCAATCATCTCCACCAATCTCTCATCTGGAGATGTCCCAGATATAAGCAATCCATTTTCTATTAGAGTCTCCCTATATTGATTATTCACTTCATATCTATGTCTATGTCTTTCATATATGATCTCTTCCTGATATATCTCTCTAGCCAAGCTACCTTCTGCTATCTTGCATGGGTAAAGTCCTAATCTCATCTTCCCATTTAAGGCTTCAGCATCCTTTTGCTCTGGCATCAAATCAATGACAGGATATTCAGTATCAGGATTCCATTCTGTACCATTGGCTCCTTCTAGTCCTAGTACATTCCTAGCAAATTCAACTACAGCCAACTGCATCCCTAGTGCTATACCAAGGAATGGTATTTTGTTTTCTCTAGCATATTTGATAGCACAGATTTTACCTTCAGTACCTCTTGCTCCAAAACCACCAGGCACTAAAATACCATCCACATCATCCAAATAATCACTACAATTCTTATCATCTAAAATCTCTGCGCGAATCCATTTTATATCTATATCCACACTATTCTCTATACCACCATGGAAAAGAGATTCAGCAACTGAAAGATATGCATCCTTTAATTCCACATATTTGCCTACCAAAGCTATCCTAATAATCCCATGGATATTATGCATTCTATCAAGTAAATCATTCCATTCAGTTAAATCCAAATCTTCACATTCTATATTCAAATGTCTAATAACCTGATTAGCTAAACCCTGCTCTTCTAACATTAGAGGAATTTCATATATGTTTTCCGCATCAAAGTTTTCAATTACTTCTGAAGGATCCAAATCACAGAAGAGTGCAATCTTATCCTTTAAATCCTGAGTGAGAGGTTTTTCAGTTCTGCAAATCAAAACATCAGGCTGTACCCCTAGCCCCCTTAGCTCTTTAACACTATGTTGGGTTGGCTTGGTCTTGAGTTCTCTACTCTTGCGTAGATAAGGAATCAAAGTCATATGTATATACATTATATTTTCTATGCCTACATCATATTTAATCTGCCTTATAGCTTCAATGAAAGGTAAGGATTCAATATCCCCTACTGTACCACCTATTTCGGTGATTACAATATCAACATCTTTTTCTTTAGATGCTCTGATAATTCTTTCCTTAATTTCGTTAGTAATATGAGGTATCACCTGTATGGTAGAACCATCATATTCTCTCTTTCTCTCCTTGTTTAAAACTGACCAATAGATTTTACCAGTGGTTACACTAGAATTTTTATTTAAGCTAACATCAATAAATCTCTCATAATGACCTAAATCCAAATCCGTAAGGGATCCATCATCTGTCACAAACACTTCCCCATGCTGATATGGACTCATAGTGCCTGGATCCACATTTATATAAGGGTCAAATTTTTGAATGGTTACCTTAAGCCCTCTGCTCTTCAAAAGCTGACCTAGACTTGCTGCAGTGATTCCTTTTCCCAAAGATGAAACAACGCCTCCAGTGATAAAAATATACTTTGTTTGCAATTTATTTGCCTCCCTATAACTCTAACTATCCATAATATATATCATTAAAAAATCTATGTCAAATAAATTTAGCATATGGATTTAACTTCTCTGTAACTATATTGTAATATAAAATTCCAATTTAATGTAGTATAATTGTAATTAAGATATAATGAATTAAAGGAGGAGAGATAAATGGTGAAACGCTTAGTAGCAGCATTGTTACTCTTTGTAATATTGTTATCAGCATTGGTACCAGTACTTGCTGCCCCTGATTATGAATATGATGGACAAATACTCAAGGAAATAGGTGTTTTAAAAGGAATTGATGATGAGGGTAATTTAGGCTTAGACCGGAACTTTACTAGACAAGATATGGTAGTAATGATTTCTCGTCTATATAACAAAGAAACAGAAGCCAAATCCAATACTGGGAAAAACATCTTCAAAGACCTTACATCCACAGAAAGAATAAGATTCTATGTACCATATATCACATGGGCAAGAGAACAAGGCTTGATTCAAGGTATGGAAAAGGATGTATTTGGTTTTGACGAATATACAACAGTACAGGAGTTTCAAACAGTTCTGCTTAGAGCATTGGGTTATGGAGAAGAGGCTAAGAACTGGAATACAGTACCAGAAATAGCTAAATCATTAGGTATTATGGATGATTTAAATCTTGTTTCATCTGCTAGATTGACAAGAGGTCAGATGTCATCTATGGTACTAAATACCCTAAGGCAAAATAAAAAAGACAGTATCCTATTTACATTAGGTGAGTTATTAGGTCTTGATATACCTGATATGCTTAAGATAAATGAAAAATTAACTATAAAAAATGATTCCATTACCTTAGAAGGTAAGGCTACAGGCACTGATAGACTTAAACTATATATCAGACCAACATCATCAGGAATAACCGATGGAATTAGAAATATCGATGTAACTATGGATAGCAATGGTAATTTTTCTATGGAAGTGAAGAACTTTCAAGAAGGTAATTATGAATATAGGTTTGAAGGAAGTAATAGAAATACTCAATTCAAACCCTTCACCATTGAAAATCTAGAATTTGAATTAACAGATATAAGTGCTGACAATCTCAAGGAGATAAAGTTAGATTTTACTAGACCAGTAGATGTAAACTTTGCATCCTTTCTAAGCAATTATTTTACTGATGCTGGAAGCATCAAAGAAGTAAGATTCGAAAACAATGATAGAAGGGTAGTTCTAGTTCTAAATGGAACAATGTCCCAACAGATCAAATATAGAGTTTCTGCTAATATGAAATCTGTTGATGGTAAGAGCTTAGATATCTCTAATGAAGAATTTACAGCCTTTGACCAAAATATTCCTACAGTCTTAGA
>CAZZCQ010000129.1:0-4560 GCA_964652285.1 uncultured Tissierella sp. | reverse complement strand
CTGCAAATATCACAAAATATATCCACATCTTAAATTTTAGACCCTTTTTATCTATATGTTTTAACATATATTCACCTTATTCTTCATATTCAAATTTATAGCCTATACTTCTTATTGTTACAATATATTTTCTATATTCTCCTAGACTACTTCGAAGCATCTTGATATGTGTGTCTACTCTTCTGTCATCACCAAAGAAATCATATCCCCAGACCTCATCTAACAATTTTTCTCTGGATAAAGCAATATTCTTGTTCTCTGCCATATAGACCAATAAATCATACTCTTTTGGTGTCATATCCACCTTTTGACCATCCACATAAACATCTCTACCATCTAAATCTATTTCCACACCTTTAAATACCAATCTTTTATTGGTTTTTGTCTTGGATTTATGTCTATTTATAATCACCTTTATTCTTGCCATGACTTCCTTTGGAGAAAAAGGCTTTACCACATAATCATCTACACCAATTTCAAACCCAAATAGTTTATCGTATTCCTCTCCTCTTGCAGATAGCATAAGTACTGGTATATCTTTGGTTTTCTTAATCTCCTTAACTGCAGAAAATCCATCTAGTTTTGGCATCATTGCGTCCATGATAATAATATCAAAATCCTTTTCTCTACAGATATTTACTGCATCCATCCCATCCACTGCTTCAGTAACATGATAACCCTCAAACTCTCCATATTCTCTAATAACTTCCCTTATCTTTTCCTCATCATCCACTACAAGTATCCTATACATATCCTCACCTCTATTTATCATACTCTATATTATATACTAAATTTCAATTGTGTGAAATATATGTTGGATTAAAGAAAAAATCAAGGATTGCTGAAAACTCAGCATATCCTTGATTCAATACTTCAATTAACCCACATAATATCGTTAAATCGCTGTCCATCCACCATCTACCGCAAGATATTGTCCCGTTGTATAGCTGGAAGCATCTGATGCAAAGTAAACAATTGCCCCATCCAATTCACCTTTTCTTCCAATCCTTCCCATTGGACAATATGTCTTGACAACATTGCCAAATGCTTCATCACCAATGACTGCTTCCGTCATCTCGCTTTCGAAATAAGCAGGACCAATCGTATTTACGGTGATATTATACTTTGCCCACTCATTTGCCAGTGCCTTTGACATCATCTTCACAGCACCCTTTGTTGTTGCATAAGCAGACAATGGAAGGCCTGTCATTGCGACTGTGCTGTGAATGGATCCAATATTGATAATTTTACCATAGTTTCGTTTAATCATCAGCTTTCCAACTTCTCTAGCAAAATAATAAACTGCATTCACATTGATTTCAATCATCTTCTCCCATGTCTCATCTGACTGTGATTCAGCAGGCTCTACTAAGCCAAGTCCAGCATTATTAACAAGGATATCGATCTTACCAAAGTGTGCATTTACTGCTGCTACCGTAGATTTAATCTGCTCAACATCAGATACATCGCATTGCACTGCTAAGCATTTTACACCTAGCTTCTCAATCTCTGCTTTTACTTCACTCAACTTCTCCATTCTCCTAGCAGCAATCGCGATATCTGCCCCTTGCTTTGCCAAAGCTGTTGCAAATTGAACACCCAATCCCGATGAAGCCCCAGTTACAAGTTCAACTTTTCCTTTTAAATCAAATAAATTTTCCATAAGCCCTCCTTTGGACAGAAAGTGAAATCTATTCTTTTCTCGTTTCCCTTCAGCAAAATACCTTCCTAAAATCCTCTCTCAATCATCCTGCTCTTTATTCTATTAGTATTATCCATACTAAAATAATCATGTATATCTTGTTCCCATTTATAGGACACTTCAAACTTATTTCCAAAAAATTTTATTGCTGATTATTTTTTGATTTTCGAATCTATGACAAGCATATTGGACTTAGGAGCACTGGGTGTGACAGGAGATACCATTCCTTGTCTCAGTCTTTAATTGTTCTGTTCATGTAGAATAAGTAAAATGTGTTTAAGTGATTAAATTTGCGTAATCAATGCTCCAAAATGGTATAATTTAGTATAAGACAAGATATGATGTATACATAATAAAATTTCAACTCATTTGGAGGAGTTATGGATAATAAAAAAGCTCTTTTAATTTTAGATAATTTAAAGCAGGTTATTTATGGGAAAGATCATGTATTGGAAAATGTGATTATTGCATTATTAGCTAGAGGACATCTCTTGATTGAAGATGTGCCTGGGACTGGAAAGACTACTCTTGTAAAGGCGCTGGCTAGGAGCTTGGATTTATCCTATAAAAGAGTACAGTTTACACCGGATCTCATGCCCTCTGATATCATTGGAGTTAGCATTTATGATAAAGATGATAATCGCTTTATCTTTAAGAAGGGCCCTATCTTTAATCAGATATTCTTAGCTGATGAAATAAATAGAACCTCTCCTAAAACCCAATCAAGTCTGCTGCAAGCTATGGAAGAGGGTGAAGTATCAACAGATGAAAATCATTATGTTTTGGACAAGCCATTTATGGTCCTGGCCACACAAAATCCGTTGGAGTATCAAGGTACATTTCCATTGCCTGAAGCTCAATTGGATAGATTTTTGATGTGCCTTTCCCTTGGATATCCTGATAAATCAAATGAAGTCGACATACTTAAAGATAATAAGACCATTAAAGACATCGACAGAATTAAGCCTGTGGTAAATAGAGATGATATCTTGGAAATGGAAGAGCAGGTTGATAATATCCATGTTCATGATGATATCCTTGATTATATTGTAAATATATCAAATACTACGAGAAATTATAAGGATATCAGTCTAGGTGCAAGTACTAGAGCATCTATAGATTTACTCAATGCCTCTAAAGCTAAAGCCTTTATCGAGGGAAGGGATTATGTAATTCCTGATGATGTTAAGAAGATGGTCAAGTATGTATTTTCTCATAGATTGATACTTTCATCCGAAGCTAGAATTGAAAGGAAAAGCATGGATGATATATTAAATTCTGTTTTAAGTAGGGTATTTATACCGGTGATAGCCAATGACTAGTTTTAGATTCACCACTTCCTTCGTATTCATAACCTTATTAGGGTTTGTCCTATTGGTGGGAGGATTAGCCCCATATTATCTTTTTTACATCTTCATCTTAAGCTTGTTGATTCCATTCTTGCATTCTTATATTGCCTTAAGAAATATACAGGGGATAGTTAAAATTCCTGATGGTGCCTTATATACTGGGGATAAAATAGAAATTAAATATCGTGTGGAAAATAAGAGTAGATTGTCTATCCCCTATCTTGAAGTCAGAAGTTCTATTACTAGGCTACTTACAGGCAAGAATAGTAAAGCTTCTGTGGCTTCTTTAAGGCCAAAAATGGGCTTTACTAATAAAGAGATCATTCTACTGGGTAGAAGAGGCTTTTATAAATTAGGAAAAATCAATGTAACCATCCATGATGTATTTGGTTTCTATTCTCTTCAAAAGACCCTTAAAAGCAATACTTCCTTGCTGGTCTATCCTGAGATTATCCAATTGAACTCCTTAAAGATAAATGCACATTTTAAATCAGGTGAACTATTGACTGAAGGTTCATTATTTCAAGATAGAAATCATATCTCCTCATTGAGAGATTATCATGAAGGGGATTCTATTAAGACTATTCATTGGAAACTAACTGCAAAGAAAGACAAAATTGTTGTCAAGAACTATGAGCACAGGGTTGAAAGCAATGCTGTGATTTTCTTGGATAATGAGTATTCTTGGTTTGCTGAGGATGTGGATAGGCGTTTAGAAGACAAGTCTGTAGATATAGCCCTTAGCATAATTCATTATTGTTTAAATCATGATATAGAGGTAATATTAAATACTCAAAGTGAGAGTAGATATATTCATATTGAAGGGAATGAAAAAGCTGATTTAAAGCCATATTTGGAAGAGCTGACTAGATTAAGAGCTAATGGTGCATCAAAAATTGAATCTCTTATTACTCCACAAATTGATGTTATAAATAAGGGGACAACTATTATTATAATAAGCCCTAGATTGGATAAATCCTTGGGTTCTATTTCCATTGACTTAAGGGCTAAGAACCTTGACCCGGTGATTATTGCCATAAGTGATAGGGAAAACAAAACCAGATATATTGACTCCAATATTGAAAATAGACTCTATGAAGAGGGTATCCCTATTTATATTATTGACTATGGTAGCAATATTAAAGATGTACTGGAGGTCTACCATGGATAGGATACAAAACAGAAGTCAAAATATTATCTATAATTTAGCCTACCTATCTTTTGTATTCCTACTTGTCTATCTATTTGGCCTTGGAATCAATCTAGACTTAAATCTATCTATGCAGTTGATTGCTGTAGTGATTGGCTCCTTTTTGGTCAAGTTTTTCCTCTTCAATCCTATTGTATTATATATTCTATTAGCCCTTGCATTTTTAGCAGGAATTATAGTAAACCATTTTGCTAATCCATTTATAATTCCCTTATTTGAAAGAATGTACTTCTTAATGGAAAACATAATCAATAATCTTAAGGGTAGTGAGAATATCCTGGATGAAAATATTTTGTTAT
>CAZZCQ010000128.1:0-4589 GCA_964652285.1 uncultured Tissierella sp. | reverse complement strand
GACATGGAAAAGATTATATCAGGAGGTGATAAAATGGACAATAATGAAAGAAATAGGAATAGAGACAGAGAAAACAGTTTTAGTATTGGAGAGATGTTACTTAGAATTGTTATTACTGCCATAGTTGTGGCCATTGCAGCTTACTTTACACCAGGATTTAGTGTAGATGGATTGTGGAGCTTATTATTAGCAGCAGCAGTCATAGGAGTCTTAGATTATCTAATTCAACGATTCACAGGAATAGATGCATCGCCATTTGGTAGAGGGATAGCAGGATTCTTGGTTGCTGCAATAATACTATATGTTACAAGATTTATAGTGCCAGGATTCAATATTACATTTTGGGGTGCTATTATAGGGGCTCTAGTAATTGGAGTGATTGATGCAATAATGCCAGGAAGAGAAGCGCTATAAAAAAATATCATATTTTATAACCCACTTGTCTTGCATATTATACCCTTAGTGGGTATAATATATGTATAATTATCAGGAGGGGATAAGATGATAATAAATATAAGTGATAGGGCAAAAGAAAAGTTAGATGAAGTACTTTCATCCAAAACTGATGGCAAGGCATTAAGGATTCATATTGCAGCCTATGGTTGAGGTGGTCCATCCTTTGGAATGGCTCTGGAAGAGCCACAAGAAAATGATTTGAAAATTTCTGTTGATGGTTTTGATTTCATCATGGAAGAAGGATTTGACCAAATATACAATCACTTTGATATTGGCTATAGTGATAGTTTTTTAAGAAAAGGTTTTACAATAATGCCTGATAGAGGCGGAAGAAGTAGCTGTTAAAAAAATGGCTTCCTAATATTTAGGAGGCCATTATTGATTTATACAGACACCAATTTGTGGTATAATAGATTTATGATTAATGAAAGGAGTGATGGAAGTGGATTCTAGTCCTTTGCCCAAGCGTACAAATTTAATATTATTGGATGGAACCATAGCCATCACTTGTCACCATGAAGGATAATAGATCTTGTAGGGGATGACCTGTGTGTAATCCCAAGAAAATGGCATGGTTCCTCCTAAGAAAAGGAGGTTATGCCCATGGATGAATTGAAATATCTTGAAATGCTGGAAATGATCAATAAGAAACAATACCCAAAGTTAAAAAAAGAATTATCAGACATGAACGAAGTAGATATAGCAGAATTGTTAGATCCATTAGACCAAAACACAACCCTATTAATCTTTAGGATGCTCCCCAAGGATTTGGCTGTAGAGGTATTTGCACATTTCTCTCCTGAGCAACAATCAAGCATAGTTCATGCTACTTCAGACAATGAACTTGCCAATATCTTAGATGAATTATACTTTGATGATATGATTGACATGATAGAAGAGATGCCCGCTAATCTTGTAAATAAGATATTAAAAAACTCAAATCCAGAAGAGAGAAAACTGATCAATCAATTCTTAAAGTATCCAGCAGATTCTGCTGGTAGTATAATGACCATAGAATATGTAAGTCTAAGAAAGAATATGACTGTCAAACAAGCAATGACACATATAAAGGAAACTGGTATAAATAAAGAAACCATATACACTTGCTATGTAGTAGGTAAGGATAGGCTTTTAGAAGGTATAGTATCCCTGAGAAACTTGGTCATATCAGATGAAGATGTGATTGTTGAAGACCTAATGGAAGATGATATTATATATGTGAATACACATGATGATCAAGAATCAGTAGGAAATATATTCACAAAATATGGCTTTATGGTCTTGCCAGTAGTAGATAATGAAAATAGATTAACAGGTATAATAACATTTGACGATATATTAGATGTAATTGAACAAGAGGCTACAGAAGACTTCCAGAGGATGGCTGCTATGGCGCCATCAGAAGATAAATATTTAGAAGCAAGCGTAACCTCTTTAGCAAAACAGAGGATACCATGGCTATTAGTACTTATGATAGGGGCAACATTAACTGGTGGAATAATAACCTATTTTGAAGATGTCCTGAGCAGCGTTGTCATACTTACTGCCTTTATACCAATGATTATGGATACTGGTGGTAATTCAGGTAATCAATCATCCACACTGATTATCCGCGGATTAGCTATTGGAGAATTGGACTTAAAGGATAAATGGAAGGTCTTATGGAAAGAATTTAGAATAAGTATTATTGCTGGTTCCGTTTTATCCTTTGTTAACTTTTTGAAAAATATGATTTTTGATAGAGTTGGATGGAAAATTTCTTTAACTGTATCCTTGACCCTGTTATTTACCGTTATGATAGCCAAGATAATAGGTGGTATGCTTCCATTAGGAGCTAAGAAATTAAAACTAGACCCGGCTATAATGGCAGGACCACTTATAACTACTATAGTTGACTCAGTTGTATTATTGATATACTTTTTTATAGCTAGAAACTTACTTCAACTATAATAATTGTTAAATATATTTAATGTGATTTTCCCTAAAAATATTTGACATAAGAAAGCAAGAATAGTATAATATTATATTTTTTGACAAAACATGATATTTGTGTTATAATAAACTATATGCAGAAGTGCTCCTCCTGTAGCATCTTGATAACAGGAGAGAACTCTATGGAAGGTGGCTTATCATACCATATGGATAGTGTAACTAAGATTCGAAAGGACTTAGAAGGATGTATTGGCAAACCAGTACTACTGAAGGCTAACAAGGGTAGAAAGAGGACAATTATAAGAGAAGGTATACTAGAATCAGCATATCCAAGTCTTTTTGTCGTAAAAATTGCTAATGAATATGACAGTATTAGAAGAGTATCATATACCTATTCTGATGTATTAACTTCTACAGTCGAGATAACAATTCTCGATGAACCAGAAAGGCAAACAAAGATTTCATAGATAATTTAAGAACTGGACTATTTTTAATAAATAGTCCAGTTTCTATTATTTTATCATATTTCTAGACATGTACTCATATATATTTTATAGGAAATAAAGAATATATAGGGGTGAGAATATGTCCATTGAGATTATAAAAGATATCATAAAAGTGGAAGAAATTAAGGATAGTCTTGATACACAAAGCTTGGTTGAGACAGAGCTTTATCTAAATACCAACAAAGATGAAATAGAGTCTATTCTATGGGTAGAAGGCAGAACAGATATCATAAGCACCAAGACATTGAAAGATAGACTATTGGTAAATGGGAAAGTAAAATTCAGTGTGGTGTATAAGGCAATTGGTGAAGTAGACAATATAAATACTTTAGAAAAAGCAGAAGAATTTAGAGAAGAAATAGAGATTCAAAATATAACAGAGAACATGGAGAATCTGATTAAACCAAATATCGAGTATATAGAATATGAAGTAAATGACAATAGAATAGACTTACAAGCAGTAGTCAATCTTGCAATAAAAGTAGTAGAGCTTAAAGAAATTGAAATAATCCAAGAGATTCATGGAAAAGAAGACTTACAAGTATTAGAGGAAAGCATTAGGTATAAGGAAATCTATGGTAGGGAAACATCCTATGCCAATATAAAGGAAGAGATAATAGTAACAGATAACAAACCTCCAATTGAAAAGGTGCTTAGATTCAATATTGAAGCCAAGGAGTTGCAGACCTTAGTAACTGAGGATAGGATGATACTATCTGCTGAGGCAAAGGTATCTATGATTTATTTGGGAAACAATCAAATCAACCATATCGGCCAATCCATTCCTTTTAATCATTTTATAGAAATCCCAGGTATACATAAGAATTCCTTAGGGGAGATAAGGTTAGAGATTAAAGAGGGAATCTATGAAATACTAGAAGACGAACTAGGAGAGTTAAGAATTATTGATTTGCAAATTGATATTATAGTAGATGGAAAGGTATATGATTACAGAATTAGACCTTTAATAGTAGATGTATATTCCACAAAAGGATTATTAAATATAGAAAAGGAAGAAATTAATATTTTAGAGAATATAGAAAAGATAGAACATGAAGAGGAATTAAATGTAGATATTGGTATAGATGTTATAGAAGTTTTGGATGTTAGGGAAGATTTCAATATTCTAGATAAGAAAATACTAAATGATGCAATTCTTGTAGAAGGTTTGCTCACAGTAGATATCTTTTATATTGAAAGAATTTCAGGTGGTGTAAGAAACTTCAAAGATAAATTCCCATATAAATCCAATATCCACTTTGATGGAGAATTTGATGGCTCAGTTATTGATATCAATGCCAAGCTAGGAGATATACAATATGAGATAAAACAAGATATGTTATCAATCGATAATAGTATAAAATATGATATCTGTTTGGATAAGGAAAAAAGAATAAATGGAATTAAGAGCATAGAAGAGACAGGAGAATTAATAAATCTAAATGATAGAGCGAGTATAACTATATATTTTGTTCAAAAAGGGGATTTATTATGGGACATTGCTAAAAGATATAATTCTACAATAGATGATATTCTACAATCCAACAATCTTGACAGTTCCTATGAAGCAAAAGTAGGAGATAAGATAATAATCGAAAAGAGCATTGACAATAAATTTGAATTCATATAATATTTTTCACAAACTCATATCTATGATATAATTAGCATGATTAAATTTTAGGAGACATTAAATGA
>CAZZCQ010000127.1:0-4632 GCA_964652285.1 uncultured Tissierella sp. | reverse complement strand
TCTTATAGTTCAATTTCAGATGGGAAGAAAGGAGAAATTTACAGCTGTAGATGATGTGAGCTTTCAGATATATAGAGGAGAAACCTTCGGTTTAGTAGGGGAGTCTGGTTCAGGAAAGACCACCATAGGGCGAGCAATAATAAGGATTAACGAAATAAGTGGCGGAGAAATAGTCTTTGAAGGGAAGAGAATATCTGGTGATATTGATAAAGAATTAGATAAAGAGATAACTAAGGATATTCAAATGATATTCCAAGATCCCATGGCTTCTCTCAATGAAAGAGCAAAGGTTGACTATATAGTTTCAGAAGGGTTATATAATCTCAAAAACTATTCATCAGAAGAGGAACGAAAGGGGAAAGTAGCTAATGCATTATTGGATGTAGGACTATTGCCAGAGTTTGCATCAAGATTTCCTCATGAGTTTTCAGGTGGGCAAAGACAAAGAATAGGTATAGCAAGGGCACTAATTATGGAGCCAAAATTCATAATAGCTGATGAACCAATATCAGCCTTAGATGTATCCATAAGGGCTCAGGTTCTTAATCTATTGTTAGAACTTCAGGAAAATAGACAACTTACATATCTGTTTATAGCCCACGATCTATCCATCGTAAGATACATAGCAGATAGGGTAGCAGTCATACATAAGGGGAAAATAGTTGAATTAGGGGAAACAGAGCAACTATTTTCCAATCCAATACATGCCTATACAAAAGCACTGTTATCTGCAATACCATATCCAGATCCGATAAAAGAGAAGAATAAGAAAATAATTGTATATGAGCCAAAATATAATAAAGGTTCAAAGGAGACTTGGTTCGAAGCAGAAGAAAATCATTATGTACTCATACAAGAATAGATTGAGCTAATTCCTTTTTGTTCTAATAGTACTTTTAGTGTTCTTCTGCCAAACAATCCATGATGCTTATGAAACATACCAATCACAGTATGCAGCTTCTCCACCTCTTTTTGTATTCATTAACCCAGCGACATAAGGCTTGTCTATCAATATCGTATTTTTCACATATTTTCTTTGTTCTGTAGATATTATTCATTTTTTGATATTATACACAACTTAAATTTTTTTGTAAAAGTTCTTCTTTGACCTTTTTTAATATGTTCAAAATATTGTTGATCCAGAATAAACATGGTATGATGAGATTTAAGTAATAGACATAAGTAAATAAATGAGTCTAAAAAGAAGTGTAGTGATAAATAATAAAAGGGATAAGAGAATGAATATACTAAATCAATTTCCACAAAAGGTGCAACAATATTTGTTGGAATCCTTTGGAGTTCCAGTTACTCTAAAAAAATTTAATGGCATAAAATCTGATGGGGGTTGCTTTCGTATTAAGTTTTTTAATTCTTCGGTAATAATAAAGCAAACGATAGGACCCCAAGAATATATATTTTATAATGAATGTACTCATCTCATGCAAGAATTTAAGAAACATATTCCGATTTCATATTATTCTTATAGAAACGAAGAAAACTATTGGATTGTAATAGAGGATGTAGCAAGGCTACTTCCAAAAGAAAGATGGTATGCTGATGAGTATTTATTAGAGGTGTTGTTTAAATTTCATTCTAAAACATGGGGGAAAAGCTTGTTATTAAGCAATCATTATTCTCCCAATTGGAATAATGAACTAACATATGCTGTTTTAGAATTAATACCTGATAAAATTAGTAACCAATTACAGCCATTTTTATTTGAGTTACAAAAGGAATCCCAGCATATATTTAAGCCTTATTGCTGGGTGCATGCTGATACTAACCCAACTAATTGGAGTATTAGAAAAGATGGTACACTTGTTCTTTTTGATTGGGAGAGAATTAGCTGTGCATCTCCCGCCATAGACCTAGCTATAACTATACCTGGTTTAGGAACTACTGATAGTTCAGTTGAATCTTTAATAGCAAAAAGGTATATAGCAATGTGGTCGAAATTATCAGGTGGTTTTTCTTTTACAGAGCAAAAGCTATTTCAAGAAATAAAACTTGCAAAACTTTGGAGTGTAGTTGAGTATGTAGCTAACAATTGGACTAGCCTTGAGCATGAAATGCTAAATAATCTCTTAAATAAATTATCTATAAAGATTTATGAGCTAATTTAATTTTCTACAACGCAAATAATAACTTAAAATGCTTGATTATTTCACAGTCATTATAAAGCATGAGCATTATATATATCGTATTGCCTGGTTTTGAATATTAAGAATAATCCTATTGCTAGTTCCATCTGGGAATGAATTCGCTTTGATTAATTTATTGAATGTATATGTATTGACTAAGGATGAAAGGCATTTAGAGAATGCTCAGGACATAATCCATGCATTTGATAGCAATATCAACCAAAACCTATTAGCGTGCATATATTCATTGACTGCTATGCTAGATTCAATATGAAAGAGAATCTAGTCGTTGGGATTGCTAGTTCATAAGAAAAATGATATAATAATTTGGTATGTTATAGTCATTTAAAGTGGAAAAGGCGTGGTTAAGACATGAGTAAAAAAATTGCAGTTGTAAGTGTAGATTACCTTGTCAATAGAACTATTAGTGCTCAACTAAAGGATATTTTTGAGAATAAAATAGAGGTGTTGTCTATACTGCTAGACGAATGCGAGACTATTGATGTAACAGGTTTGGACCTTATTGTCAGCTCGAGCATCATAATTGAGGATCGCGTTAGAGCCAAAATGAATGTTGACATCCCAGTTGTATCAGCAAGAAGAACAATTAATTATAATAACTTATCAGAGCTTATTAGTTTAGATGATGGTGAAAAGGTGCTTTTAGTTAGTAATCATCTTTCTTCAGCAAAAGAAACTATAGATTTGCTTAAAGAGTTTGGTATAGAGCATATTCAATTTGTACCATATTATCCTGGAAGCGATGAAATGATTCTAGATATAGCAGTGACACCAGGTGGAGTTCATCTCATACCTACTGGAGTGAAAAGGGTTATAAATATCGGGGTTAAGATAGTTGATATATCAACCATAGTAGAAATACTTTTAAAATTAGGTTTGCCAACTGACAGCATACCATTTCTATCTGCAAAAAATTCAAAAGAAATGATTCAATTTAGTAAATCTAATATTGAATCAAATAAGATGTTGAAAGCTATGTTTGAGGTTACAAATGATGGAATAGCAGCTTTGGATGTAGGTGGAAATATTTTCTTCTACAATCAGAGGTTTGTAAATTTTCTTGGTTATAAAGATAGATATGAAGATAGTAAGATGATGCTATTGAATATTACGGAGGTTATTGAGGATAATAAATTAGTTGATTATCTATTGGATTCACGTGAAATAAATCATGAGATCTTTGAAATCAATAATAAGGAACTAATGATGAATAAGGTCTTGTTGTATCAAGGTGACTATTTAAAAGGTCATGTTATTGGTATTCAAGAGGTTGACCATATACAAAACTTGGAGAAGGAAGTAAGGAAGAAGCTAGTTAAAAAAGGTTATTATGCAAAATATAACTTCAACGACTTAATTGGAAATAGTAAAGAATTAAAAAACAAGATTAGAATTTCAAAAAAAATAGCAAACTCTGATTTAACAGTTCTAATTCAGGGTGAAGATGGTACGGGTAAGGAGATATTTGCAAATGCAATTCATAATTCTTCAAAAAGAAGAAATGAACCTTTTGTAGCTGTAAATATTGCATCGCTGTCTGAGAACCTTGTTGAAAGTGAGTTGTTTGGATATGATGAAGGCTCATTTACTGGGGCATCTAAGGGTGGTAAAATAGGATTTTTTGAACAAGCTCATGGAGGAACAATACTTATTGACGAAATAGGAGATATCTCACCTAAGATTCAGATGAGTCTATTGCGTGTATTGCAGGAGAAAAGCATAATGAGGGTAGGAGGTTCAAGAATTATTCCCATTGATGTAAGGGTAATTGCCGCTACTAATAAGGATCTATATAACCTGGTATTAGAAGGTGGTTTCCGAAAGGATTTATATTATAGATTAAAGGTCTTGCATTTAATTGTTCCTACACTTAAAGAAAGAATTGAAGATATTCCATTATTAGCGGATTTTTTCTTCAAGAAGATAAATAGTGACAAGTATTTAAGTAATGAAGTATTGGAACTATTCAAGAATTATTCTTGGCCTGGCAATATAAGAGAACTAGAGAACTTGGTATATTATTTTGCTAATATTGCTGATAATCAAATGATTACAATAGAGGATTTACCGGAAGAATTTTTATATCATTATTATGAGAATGAAAATGATGATGACAAGATAGATGATATGATGTTTGATATGATACCCAAAGAAAAATTGAACGACTATCTTAATATTTTAAAGGTATTAGAAAATGCTGACAATCTAAATTTAAAAATTGGTAGAAATAGAATTTTAGAAATTCTATCTACAAAAGGATTCAATTACTCAGCTGAGCAAATTAGAGCTAAATTAAAAGAATTAGAGATGCTGGGATTAGTCAACATAGGTACGACTAGGCAGGGTTCTTCAATAAGTCAAGCTGGGAAACTGTTTTTACAAGAGCAATGATATAATGAATAAAACACTTATTAGGTGGCGGGATAGGTTATTAGAAACTAATAAACCACCTAATTATTTTTTTTGCTCA
>CAZZCQ010000126.1:0-4667 GCA_964652285.1 uncultured Tissierella sp. | reverse complement strand
GATATTTTAAGGGCAGCAAAGACATTATCTAATAAAGACGCATCATTGATACCTCTTTTTATAGCAGGAGCAGCATATTTAATATTTATAGCTATACTCACCCTTGTACTAAGAAAAATAGAAAGCAGACTCGAATATTATAGGTAGGTGAGATCATGTTGAGAATAGAAAACTTGAATAAATCCTTCGGAGAAAAACAAGTTTTGAAGGATATAAGTCTAGATGTGAATAAAGGTGAGATATTAATGATAACCGGAGAGTCTGGGGTGGGTAAGACTACCCTTATTAGATGCCTTTGTGGACTGGAGAATTTTGATAGTGGTAAAATAGAGTACCTGAATGATGATAAAAGGAATGAAGAATCTTCCATTGGGCTTGTATCTCAAAGCTTTGATCTATTTCCACATTTTAATGTGATGAAAAATATCACCTATCCTTTAATTAAGGTAAAAAAGAAGAAAAAGGTTGATGCATTTAATAAAGCTAAGGAATTAGTGAATCTACTTGCTTTAAATGGATTGGAAGAGAATTATGAGTATCAACTTTCAGGGGGACAAAAGCAAAGGGTTGCTATTGCTAGAGCATTGGCTATGGAACCACAATATATATGTTTTGATGAGCCTACATCTGCTCTTGATTATAAATTAAGGGACAGTGTGGGACAATTGATAAGAACAGTTGCTTCAAAGGGAATGGGTGTTATAGTCATCACCCATGACAGAGAATTTGCAAAAAAGTATGCCAATAGGATATTTGAATTAGAAGTATAAATTTCATATCCAAAGGTATGCAAGAAAAGTCTTAGGCCATATGGCCTAAGGCTTTTCTTGTAATAAAAAGATACATGGACTATAATTTAATTAGATTATCAAAGGGTCATATTTATATAAACAATAATATATTAAATTGGGTATATCTATAAGAGAAAGAAAAATAGGAGGGAATGCTATGAATGATATAATCAAAAAACAATTAAATCATCGTACCATAAGAGAGTTTAAAGACAAGGAAATACCGGTAAACATCTATGATACTTTACTAGAGGTAGCACAGATAACTGCTAGTTCCACTGGAATGCAACAGTCTTCCATAATTAGAATTACTGATACTAAATTAAGAGAAGAAATTGCTGATATATGTGGTCAAGAATATGCTGGTCGTGCTCCTATTTTGCTTATATTTATTGTAGATACCTATAGAAACCATCAAATTGCTCTAGAACAAGGGCATGAATTTAGCAGTTCAGGGGATATGGATAGATTCTTCCAGGGGTTTACCGATGCAGTATTAGCAGCTCAAAACATGATAAATGCATCTGAGGCAATGGAATTAGGTACAGTGATTTTAGGCAGTGTTTTAAATAACCCATGGCAACTATGTGAGTTACTAGAATTGCCGAAGTATACATTTCCTGTCTTGGGACTAGGTATTGGATATCCCA
This sequence comes from uncultured Tissierella sp., assembly GCA_964652285.1. Lineage (GTDB taxonomy): Bacteria > Bacillota > Clostridia > Tissierellales > Tissierellaceae > JAAYTL01. Next base: position 3,226 of record CAZZCQ010000126.1, on the reverse strand, counting down.
ATCAAGAGCCTCAACTTAAACCTAGAATGGATATGAAATTGAGAGTATTTGACAATAGATATGAGAAGATGGATAATTATTTAGAATTAATGGCTGAATATGATAAAGAGATGCAAACCTACTACGATTTAAGACAGACAGATAAGCCCTTGGATAAATTCACAATACAAGTGGTAGAGAGACTTAAGAATTTCAATATTAAAAGGCAGGAAATGATAAATTGCATTGTTGATCAAGGCTTTGATTTGAAACTCAAAAAATAATAGTATGCTCAACATCTATTTGATATAATACTTATAAAAAACAACCATTTCACTAAAGGAGAAGGACTATGAATTTAAAATATTGTGGAAAAACAAAAGATGTATATGAATTAAAAGATGGAAATTATCTACTTAAGTTTAAAGATGATGTAACTGGAGCAGATGGTGTGTTTGATCCAGGAGCAAATACTATTGGACTTACTATAGAAGGTGTAGGTAAAGCAGGGTTAAGTCTTACGAGATTCTTCTTTGAAAAGCTTAATCATATGGGTATTCCAACTCATTATATAAGTAGTGATATAGAAAATGCAAGCATGACAGTATTACCAGCCAAGATGTTTGGAAAAGGTGTTGAGGTAATTTGTAGGTATAGAGCTGTTGGAAGCTTTATCAGAAGATATGGACTTTATGCTACTGAGGGTCAAGTACTAGATGCTTATGTAGAAGTAACACTTAAGGATGATGATAGAGGGGATCCTTTGATTACAGATGAAGCATTAGAGATGCTAGGTATAATGACAAAAGATGAATACAAGATACTTGTTGATTTAACTAAAGAAATAGGAAAAGTAGTAAAGGATGAATTAGCTAAGAAGGATATGGAACTCTATGATATCAAATTTGAATTTGGTAGAGTTGGTGAAGATAATCATATTGCCTTGATTGATGAAATCTCAGGTGGGAATATGAGAGCATATAGATACGGTAAGAAGGTAGATCCAATAGAATTGGAAAGATTAGTGCTAGAAGATTGATTTGTAGTAACAAAGGAGAGGGAAATTATGTTTAGAAAATTAAGGAATTTAGTATTAATAATTCTATTAATATCTATGACATTTACTTTGATAGCTTGTAATAGTTCCAAGGAAGATGAAGACAAGACGACTATAAATCCATCAGATATAAAAGATAAAATAAAGGACAAAGTTGTTGGTCTTTTGCCAGAAGAAGAACAGGATTCAGTTATGAATAAGTATTATAATTTGCTTACAGATAATAAGGTAATAGATGATATAACAGATTATATAGATGAAAATATCCATGGATTGAGTAAGGAAAATATTGAGATTATGATCACTGCTTTGGAAGAACATTTAAGTAGCAAAGATTCTTCAGCAGATGAGGATTATTCATTGTTATATAAATATAAGGAATATGTCTCAGAGGAAATGAAATCATATTTAGAGATAATTGAGCGTGAGATAAAGGATATATTTACTGATGGTGAGAAGCTAAATGTAGATATTACTGAAATAATGAATAGGGCTATAGAAGTAGAAAAGCATCTAGACAAATTTCCAAAGGGCAAGATACACAATAAAATCTATGATTTATATTATGAATATATAAAGGGGTCTATATTAGGAACGGGCAATCCATATATATTTGCTGAAGATGGGAGCACCACAATTAAACAAGAAAACATAGATAAATATAAGGAAATAATTGAGAATAATAAGGGTTCAAAGACATCAGAAATCCTATCCCAGTATGTAGAGTTATTAGAAAGTGAAAATGGAGATTTGAACAGCAATTTGGTTAATGAATTCTATGATAGGCTGGATATATTGATAGAGGATATGTTTATTAAGTCTTGATTTATGCGCAACTTCCCAGTCCCTTGTGTTTTAGAAAATCGAGGGTCTTAACGAAGGATTTTGATTTCAAATACATTCAAGATTCCTCACTAGGTTCGGAATGACTATAATCCTTTTTAGATGAACTCGGACGACCAAAGGTCATCCCTACAAATTCGCATGAAATGTATGGCAGACCTGTGGTTTCCCATATTATGATTGTCATTCCGAGTGTTAACGAGGAATCTTTGTTTTTGGCTCATTATAAAGGGCCAAGATCCTTTGACCGATGTTTTATTGCGATGCATAATTTATCTATTCTACACTAATTCCAGCTCTTTTAACCGCAATATTGATTGTTTTATAAACAAAGACAATACCTATGGTGTTTACTATCATAGTTGGTATTACAACCCCTGTTACCAATACAGACATTGGAGCAGGTAACCCAGTAATAAATAGAGCTGATGTTAAGAAGGTCATACCAGAGATAAAGGTTCCTAAAGCCCCAATAATTCCCAATGAGATTAGGTTAAGACCATAATTTTTGAAGAAATTTATCACAAAATACATTACCAAACATGTTACCAATTTATCTATCATATTTGGTATTTGCCCTGCTGGGAATGTGGTTGTCATTGCTGATAATAAACCACCCAATAAAGCTGTCAGTATTACATTATTAAATTTTGAATTCAGCAGTATAGATGCAAATACAAATATCAATAAGAAATCAAATTTCATTCCACCAAGAAATCCTGGTGTAATATAGTGCAATATTAAACCTATGGCTAATAGTAATGTTGTAAAAATACTTTCTCTCAATTTCATTGTAATTCTCTCCTTTTAATTTTGTTTTAGTTTCCATTATCCAATCACTTTGATCTGTTCACAACATTCTATATCACCACCTTGATTTTTTAGCAGGGCTAACCCCTTTGGGGAGTGCCCCAGGTGCATCACCTCGCAGAGACTAACTGCTCACTGTGTTAGGGCATACAAAAAGTCTTTCATCCTCTTAAAGAAAAGGACGAAAGACCATATTCGCGGTACCACCTTAATTAGATTATCTATCAGACAATCTCACTCAACAGATACATATGCTACTATTCTAGCACTATATCCTGTCTCTATAACGGGAAACCCCCGGTGATGGATACTCGAAAAATTCTTTCACCATACTTCTTATAGAACCATTCGTCAAACCTTCAGTGCTGGGTTTTCACCAATCCCAACTCTCTAAGACCTTATAGCTTGAGTACTTTTTCTATGCAATGAATTTATATATTGACATTTATAATATCACTTTAATTTAATAAAGTCAAACTATTTTTTCTTATTTTTTTCTTTTTCTGCTCTTTCTTCTTCTCTTATCTTATCAACCCT
>CAZZCQ010000125.1:0-4711 GCA_964652285.1 uncultured Tissierella sp. | reverse complement strand
CTTTTTTTATATAATTTTAAGATATTGGTATATTTTATGAATAAAATACATATAGGGGGTATATAAAGATAAGGAGGTTATATTATGACTATAGCAAATCTATTGGATGTATCAATGCCTATTGCTTTTGGAGCAGGTTTTATCTCTTTTTTTTCACCATGTATTCTTCCACTAATACCTGCTTACATAATGTATATTACTGGAGTTAGTGTTGAAGAGGACTTAAGTAATAAGAGATTATTAGCACTAAAAAGAACTATGTTTTTTGTATTGGGTTTTACAATTATATTTATGCTTATGGGAAGCTCAGCAAGTTTTATTGGAAATTTGTTTATTAGGAATAAAAGTTTATTTTCAAAGATTAGTGGAATTATAATAATAATATTTGGGCTAAATATGACGGGGATACTAAATATAAGCTTATTAAATGTAGAGAGAAGAGCTAAAGCACCAAAAAAAATCAGAAATGGATTTGGATCTATGGTGATGGGAATGGCATTTGCTGCTGGATGGACACCATGTTTTGGGCCAACTTTAGGGGCAATACTTATGTATGCGGGAGTAGCAGATACGGTCTCTAAAGGAGTATTTTTACTCTTGGTATATTCTATGGGAATGGGAATACCATTTATTCTAACAGCCCTATTTATAGATGCATTCGCAAAATTCATGAGTAAGGCTGAAAAAACCTTGAAATATATTCCAATAATAAGTGGAATAATTTTGGTTATATTTGGATTGTTGATATATTTTGATAAGATAATGCAAATAAGTAATTTCTTAATTTTGAGGGGGTAAAATCATGAAAAGATTGTTAATGACGATTTTCTTAGTTTCATTACTTTTAGCTGGATGTGGAAATAATGACAATGATATAGATAATAACATTAAAGAGATTCCTGAAACAATAATTGAAGATGAAGTAATTGATACTGAATCAGATACAGAGTCAATAATTGTAAAACCTACTGGCACAGATATAGCAATAGGACTTGAATCACCAGATTTTACATTATTAAATTTAGAGGGAGAAGAGCTTAGTTTGTCTGATTATCGTGACAAAATTGTTTTGATCAACTTTTGGGCTACATGGTGTCATTGGTGTGATTTAGAAATGCCAGACTTAAATAAATTGGACGAGGAAAATGATGATGTAGTTGTATTAGCCATTAATGTAATGGAAGACGAAAAAACAATAATAGAATATATTGAAAAAAATGACTTAGGTTTTCAAGTAGTATTAGATACTGAAGGTGATCTAACTGCTCAATATTTAGTAGATGGATTACCCAATTCTTATTTTGTTGATAAGGAAGGGATATTGCAACTGAGATATAGGGGAGCATTAACTTATGATCAGATGATAGGTATCATTGATTCAATTAGAAATCTTGATTCCTAATTATGTAATTATTTATGTATATCTCTATAATCCTAAAAAGTCATTATGGCTTTTTTAGGATTTAATTATGGTGTCTTTATATATATGTTTTATTAGATTTAATTATAAGATAAATGGCTATATGTAAATAATCCTAAGAATTCAGAATCCTTTAATAATAAATCATAAATAAATCATATAAAATAAAGTATTGCAAAATAAAAAGTAGTATGCTATAATTTTCATATTGGAATCGAATACCATAGTGTGGAATCTCATATGATTCTTTTATTTTATTAAACAATGAAATCGATTTCAAGAAGTATCACTTATAAAGGGGAATAATAATGGGAGTATTGAAGAAGATAGTTTCCATATTAGAATTATTAAGTCGCGAAAGAAGTCTAGGAACTATTGAAATTGCTAATAAGTTGGACTTGCCTAAATCAACTGTGAATCGCATTTTAAAGGAACTCCTGTGCTATGGCTTGCTGGAGCAAAATGCTGACACAAAAAAATATAGCCTAGGCTGGAAACTGATGCAGCTTGCATCTGAATATTATAAAGGACAAAATAATAATTATTACATACCCCTTATAAAAACATTTATGAAAGAACTGGTGGAGAAGACCAAGGATACTATATATCTCTGTGTTATGAAACAGAATAGAGTAATCTGCATAAGCAAGGTGGATGGGAAGAGTAATTTACGATTTTTTGCTGAAGTCGGGAAAGAATTTCCACTAAACTGCTCTGCTCCTGCAAAAGTTTTATTGTCTCATCAGCCTAAGGACATTCAGTTGGACATAGTAGACAATATGGAGTTTAAAAGATTCACAGATGATAGCATTTTAGAAAAAGAAATATTTATTAAGGAATTGGATAAAACTAAGCAAAATGGATATGGTATTTGCGATAATGAAATTGAAATAGGTAGTTCAGCTGTTGCAGTTCCAATATTTAATGAGTATGGATCTATAATAGCAAGTCTTGCTCTAGTGGGTACTAGGGAACATGTAGAAGAAGATTTTGATTATATTATCACCTCTATGAAAGAAGCATCAGACATGATTACTAATCAACTGGTAAATAAATATATAACAAACTTTTAAATTTTATATTATTATAAAGGAGGCATGTTATGATTACAGAAGTAAGCAAAATAATAGCAAATTATGAAATTGCTGAAGGAATGATGTTGATGACTGTCGAAGCTTCTGAATTAGCAAAGATAGTTGAACCTGGGCAGTTCGCAATGTTAAAAGTGTCTTCAAGCTTAGATCCAATCTTAAGAAGACCATTATGTTTTTATACTGTTTCAAAGCATAATGGATGGGTTGAGTTTGTCTATAAAGTAATAGGAAAAGGTACAGAAGCCTTGGCAGAAAGAAAACCAGGGGAGTATATAGATATATTAGCTCCATTAGGTGAGGGCTGGACAATTCTTCCTGATACAAAACAAATTGCTATAGTTGGAAGGGGAGTAGGAATAGCACCATTAATAGACCTTGCAAAATATGCTCGTCAAAAGGATTTACAGGTTAAAGCATACTTAAGTGCTAGTAGAGCAGAGTTTCTTGTAGGCAAAGACTTATTAGAAGAAATTGGATGTGATGTATATCTTCACACTGATGATGGGCAATATGGTGATGGTTATAAAGTTGTAACTGACTACCTTGAAAAAACTCTAGAAACAGAACGAATAGATCAAGTATTTACTTGTGGTTCAAAAAGACTTGGAAAGAAAGTATTAGAATATTCTAAGACCTATGATATGAACTCACAAATCTCTTTAGAGGAGAGAATGGGTTGTGGAATAGGTGCATGTGTAGGTTGCGTTGTGGATATAATCACAAACAGAGGTGAAGGTGTTATAGAACAACAAAGAGTATGTAAGGAAGGACCAGTATTTTGGGTTGAGGAGGTGGCAATGTTAAATGAAGCCTAATCTTAAAGTTAATGTTGCAGGAATAGAAATGAAAAACCCTTTAATGACAGCATCAGGTACTTATGGCTTTGGTGATGAATATACTGATTTTTATGCTCCTGAATTACTAGGAGGAATGATAACAAAGACCATAAGATTGCATCCACATCCTGGGAATAGGACTCCTAGGATAGCTGAATCACCTGCAGGAATCTTGAATTCTGTAGGGATACCTAGCAAAGGATTGGTGCATTTCATTGAACATTATGCACCTATGTTAAGAAAGCTCAATCTACCAGTTGTACAAAGTATACTTGGCAGTAATTATGATGAGTACTTTATTATAGCTGAAAAACTGGATAAATTAGGATTTTTAGCGGGTATTGAATTGAATCTTTCATGTCCAAATCTTGAAGAAGGTGGATTAGAACTAGGACTTGATCCTGATGCTATATATAAATTCATAAAAGATATTAAGAATACAACAGATTTACCATTAATACCTAAACTCACACCTAATACTGCTGATGTAGTTGAACTTGCACAAAGTGCTGAAGCTGGTGGCGCAGATTGTATAGCTATGATTAACACTGTAAAAGCAATGGCTATAGATATTAGAACTAGAAAGCCTGTTTTAGCAAATGTTACTGGTGGTCTATCAGGACCCGCTATTAAACCAATTGCATTAGCACAAATTTATCAAGTTTATGAAGCAATTGATATTCCAATTATTGGTATGGGTGGTGCATCTAATTTTGAAGATGTGATTGAATTCATGTTTGCAGGCTCAAGTGCAGTTGCACTAGGGAGCATAAACTTCATAGATCCAGAAGCTCCTATAAAGATCCTTAAAGATTTAGAAGAATACTTGATTAAAAATAATATAGATGATATAAATACTTTGGTGGGAGGAGCCCATTCATAAAAATGTATTATTTGCACATTAAAGATTTCATTGTGCATTAAGATATAACCAAATAAATTGGTAATAAATAATGGAGGTATGTATAATGACACAAGAGAGTCGCAAGAGACCCTTAGCGGTGATTGCACTAGGAGGCAATGCTATACTTCAGCCAGGACAAAAAGGAACTGCTGAAGAACAGATAGAAAATGTTCGTATAGCAATGAGCAGCATTACAGAAATCATTGAAGAAGGATATGATGTTATCATTACCCATGGTAATGGACCACAAGTTGGGAATATACTACTACAAAATGAAGAGGCTTCAGGCACTGTTCCAGCTATGCCACTTGATATATGTGGTTCCCAGACACAAGGTATGATAGGGTATATGATTCAGAGATCAATGATAAATGAGCTAGCAAAGAAAGGTATAAAGAAGGATGTAGCAACAATAGTAACGCAGGTAGAGGTTTCACCTGATGATCCTGCATTTAAA